>DATGJN010000042.1 GCA_035295165.1 bacterium | reverse complement strand
ACGCCCTGGCGGATCGGGAACGTGTACGTCAGCCCGTCTTTGCTGATGAGCCCGTTCGCCACGCTCGGCACCTCGGTCGCCAAGCGCGGCACGTACCGGGAGAGCACGCTGCCGTCGTACGTGATCAGCGTCTCGTAGATTCCCGGCCAGAAGATTCCGTCGCTGGTCGTGTCGTACGCGTACGCCGGATCGAGGCTTTCCGGGTCACCGTAGGTGAGGAGAATCAACGAGTCGGGGTTCTGAATCGGGCCCGCGGCGCCGCGGGCGCCGGTGCCGAACATCAGCACCGCCACCACCAGCACCACGACGCCTGCCAGCATGCGCTGTATCACGACGCTCACCGCCTTTTGCTGCGAATCGACACGGTGAACGCACGGCGAGCGGCGCCCGAGTCACCACACCCGGACCCCACCTGCGCCGTGTCCCCCGTGTCCGAGTTCCCTTTAATTGTACGTCAGTAGTACGGTACGCGCACGCTAAGAGTTCGCGGCACTGGCCGCCTGCCGGTACACCGCCGCCTTGCTCCGTTGCGTCTTAAAGGGCCGCACCGGGCACGCCACGTAGTGCCCGTTGCCGATGTCCACGAACTCGGGCTCGTCCACGCTGCAACTCGGCTGGGCGTACAGGCACCGGGTGTGGAACCGGCAGCCTGCTGGCGGGTTGACCGGGCTCGGCACGTCGCCCGGAAGAATGATACGCTCGCGCCGCAACTCAGGGTTCGGGAGCGGCACGGCCGACAGCAACGCCTCGGTGTACGGGTGTTGCGGGTTTGCGAACAGTTCGTCCACGTCGGCGAGCTCCACGATCTTGCCGAGATACATGACCGCGACTCGATCGCTGATGTGTTTGACCACCGACAGATCATGCGCGATGAATAGGTAGGTCAAGCCGAACTCCTTCTGCAGCTCCTGCAGCAAGTTCAGCACCTGTGCTTGGATGCTCACGTCGAGCGCGGAGACCGGTTCGTCGGCGATGATCAGCTTTGGGTTCACCGCCAGCGCCCGCGCGATCCCGATGCGCTGCCGTTGCCCGCCGCTGAACTCGTGCGGGTACCGGTTGGCATGGTAGGGCGAGAGTCCCACGACCTCCAACAGCTCCTGGACCCGCCGGACCTTCTCCTTGCCCCGCGCCAGATTGTGGATCTCGAGTGGCTCGCCGATGATGTCGCCGACGGTCATCCGCGGGTTGAGCGACGAGTACGGGTCCTGGAAGATGATCTGCATGTCGCGGCGCATTCGCCGCAGCTCTTCCTTGCCGAGCTTGAAGATGTCGCGCCCTTCGAACAGGGCCTCGCCGGTCGTCGGCTCCTGCAATCGAAGGATCACGCGGCCGGTCGTCGTCTTGCCACACCCCGACTCGCCGACGAGGCCGAGCGTCTCCCCCTTGCGGATGAAGAAGTTGAGCCCGTCTACCGCCTGGACCGCCCCAACCTGACGCTGGAAAATGAACCCCTTCGTCACCGGGTAGTGCTTCCGGAGGTTCTTGACCTCCAGGAGGATCTCACCGTTGGTTGCCATGTTCCCTCCCCGATGCTCCGTCAGGCGGATCTGTTACCCTCTCGTGCGAGCGACCGCCGCCAGCCCCGCCGCTGCTGCGGCCTGCTTCTCTTTATCCGTGGCCTTGTCCGTGTACAGATAGCACTTGGCCTTGTGCCCGACCGCGATCTGCACGTTCGGCGGATCGACCTGCGTGCAGATCTCCATGGCGAACGGACACCGCGGAGCGAACGAGCACCCTGGCGGCAGGTCCACCAAGCTGGGGGGCTGCCCTTCGATCGGGATCAGGCGCTCGCTCCGCTCGTACAGTTTCGGCACCGAGTGCAGCAGACCCCAGGTGTATGGGTGTCGGGGGTCGCCGAACGTCCGCTTCACGTCGGTATCCTCGATCGGGCGGCCCGCATACATCACGACGACGTTGTCGCACATCTCTGCCACGACGCCGAGGTTGTGGGTGATCAGGATGATCGCCGTGCCGAAATCCCGCTGCAACTCGCGCATCAGCTCGAGGATCTGCGCCTGGATCGTCACGTCGAGGGCGGTCGTCGGCTCGTCCGCGAGCAACACAGACGGGTTGCAGGAGAGCGCCATCGCGATCATCACGCGTTGGCGCATGCCGCCGGAGAACTGGTGGGGATAGTCTTTGACGCGCTGCTTCGCGGCCGGCATCTTCACGCGGTCGAGCATCTCAACCGCGCGATCCCACGCGGCCTTCTTGTCGAGCCGCTGGTGCAGGATCACCGCCTCAGCAATCTGCTCCCCGATCGTCAGGACGGGATTGAGCGACGTCATCGGCTCCTGGAACACCATGGCGATCCGGTTGCCGCGGATCTTCCGCATCTCCTCGTCGGAGAGTTTCAGCAGGTTCCGACCTTCGAACAGGATCTCACCGTCTACGATCTTCCCGGGAGGGCTCGCGATCAACCGCATGATCGAGAGGGCGTGGACGCTCTTCCCGGAACCGGACTCACCGACGATGCCGAGCGACTCGCCCTTGTGCAGATCGTACGTCATGCCGTCCACGGCCTTGACGACACCCTCGTCGGTGTAAAAATACGTCTTCAGGTTCCGGACGGACAACAGCGGTTCGGCCACGCGAACCTACCTCCCCCTGAGGATCAGACCGCCACCCGGCGGCGCGCCGTTGATCACACTCGGATTCCACAAGGTGGCTGCAAATCCTCTCCCCGCCGGGGCGCCAGGGCCCAGTCCCTGCCCCGCCCCGCGGCGCAACCGGGTCCGGCCCAGGGCCCCGGGCGGCACACGCACCCTAGGGGAAACCCCGCCTTGGGAGACTCCGTTGCCCTTCGCTCGGCGCCGCGCCGCCGGCGACCGGAGGATATCCCGCGCGGCTCCCCGCGCTGGGATCCTACGGCAGCCCCTTCGGATAGTCGACCCGATAGTCGTTGTAGGCATCCCCCGAGGCACCGGTCACGGTCCCGACCTTCTGTCGACCGTGGTAGAGTTCCACCATGACCCGGCCGGCCTCCGGCGCGTTGTAGAGCGCGAGTTGGACGATGAGCCGCCCCTCCGTGGCCAGGTACTGGCGGTTGAGCGCCGCGGTGTGCTTGGGATCGTAGTATTTGGACTGAAGCCGGACCAGCACGGTCCCGGACGCGGGATCGTAGGACGCTTGGGGGTGGCTGGCATCGCCCGAGATACTGATCGCCGCGCCCCGCGCGCGGAGCGCCGGGTCCAGGGTCGCCCCTTGAGGCACGTCGGGTGTGACCGCACCCTGCTGGACCTGCGTGATGCGCTGCGCCAGGAACGCGCCGGCCGCGACGAGGACCACCCCCGCGGCGACCGCGACCAGCAGGCGAACCCGCCCCGCCCGGGCGCGCGTCGCGGCATCTCCGAGGCCCGGCCGAGCGCGCCCGCCGGTCGGCCGGCCGGGGCGCGCGCGCATCGTGGACTTCGAACGCTTCTCCATCAGCACTCCCACCTCAACTCGTCGCTCGGCGGGACCGTGTCCCGGCCCGGCGACACAGGGTCCCGGCGGACTCAGACCGACCGCTGCCGGGGGTCCAGCGCGTCGCGCACCCCGTCACCGAGGAAGTTGAACGCGAGCACCGCGAGCACGATCATCAGGCCCGGGGTCAGCAACCAGGGGAACTGCGTGAGCGCCTCGATGCTCTGCGCCTGGGCGAGCAGGAGGCCCCAGCTCGTGCTGGGTTCCTGGACGCCGAGACCGAGAAACGAGAGTCCGCTCTCCCCGAGGATCACTCCCGGGATCGTCAGCGTGGCCGCCACGATGACGTACGACATCGTGCTCGGCAGGACGTGCCGCACGATCACCCGGAAGTCGCGCAGGCCGGCCGCCCGCGCGGCGAGCACAAATTCTACCTCCCGGATCCCGAAGACGATGCCGCGCAGGACACGGGCCAGGCCCCCCCATCCCACCAAGCTGAACACGGCCGAAATCATGAACAGGCGGGCGCCGCTCGACAGGGTCGGCGGGAGGACCGAGGCGAGCGTGAGCAACAGGTAGAAGCTCGGAAACGCCGCCAGCACCTCAACACTTCGCATGATCAGGTTGTCGGTCCAGCCGCCGTAGTATCCGGCGATGCCACCGAGGATCATGCCGATCGGGAACGTGATCAACACGACGATGAGCCCGATCAGGAGGGAGATCAAGCTGCCGTAGAGGATCCGCGACAGCAGGTCCCGCCCAAACTGGTCGGTCCCGAGCAGGAACAGCCGCGCCGGCGGATCGACGCCCAGCAGGTGGATGTCGGTGGGAACGAGCCAGAAGAGCCGGTACGGCGTCCCGTGGACGAAGAAGCGAATGTCGTACGTCCGGCTCGTATCCATCGCGTAGGTGGGCACCGAGGCATCCACGACGCGGTACGCATAGACGAACGGCCGCAGGTGCGGGCGGCCGCGGGCGTCGATGAGGTGGACGCCGACCGGCTGCGCGTAGAATAGGGTGCGGTCCGAATAGTCGAGCGCGTACGGCGCGAGGAACGGCGCGAGCACCATCAGCGTGTACAGAATGAGCAGCACGACCCCGCCAACGAGCGCGAGGCGGTAACGCGTGAGCTGGCGCCACGCGAGCTGGAGCGGGGTCCTCGCCCGCACCACCTTGCCCTGGCCGGCCGGCGCCCGCTGCGGGGTCGCGACGTCGTGGCTCACCCTAGTCGTACCGGATCCTCGGATCGACGTAGGCGAGCATGACGTCCGCGACCAGGTTTCCAAGGATCAGGAGCACGCTTCCCATCAGCAGGCTCCCCATCACGACGAAGACGTCCTTCTTGAGCACGGCCTCGAGCACCAACCGACCGAGCCCAGGGTATCCCAGCACGTTCTCGACGAACGCGGCGCCTCCCAGCAACCCTCCGAGCTCGAAGCCGAACAGCGTCACGAGCGGGTTGATCGCGTTCCGCAGCCCGTGCCGGAAGATCACGGTGCGTTCGGACAGCCCCTTGGCGCGCGCGGTCTTCATGTAGTCGCTGCGCAGGACCTCCAGCAGATTCGTGCGCATGTAGCGCATCAACCCGCCGACGGAGAACACGCCGAGCGCAATCGTCGGCAGGACGAGATGGGACGCGATATCGAGGACCTTGCTCCACCATGGCAGGAAGTCGAAATCTGCGCTCGTCAGCCCCTGCAGCGGCAGCAGATGCGTCCAGAACGCGCCGTACAGGAGGAGGAGCGCGCTGAAGAAACTCGGGATCGAGATCGCCACGAACGCGCCCGCGCTGAGCACCCCGTCCGCCGGCGAATACTGGTGCACGGCCGAGTAGATGCCGAGCGGGATCGCAATCGCCCACGCCGCCACGAGCGAGGTGATCGAGAGCAGCAGGGTGTTGAGCGCGCGGCTGCCGATCAACCACGCCACGGGGACGTTGTAGGCGAAAGAGTAGCCGAAATTGAGGTGCACGATGCTCCACAACCAGCGCAGGTATTGTTCCAGCGGCGGGCGGTCCATGCCGAATTCGGCGCGGAGCGCCGCGATGCGCTGCGGGCTGATCTGCGGGTACTGGAGCACGAGAGACTGGAAGTAGTCGGTCGACCCGGGCGCCAGCTGGATCACCGCCCAACTCACGAACGTGATCCCGACGAGCAGGGGCCCGAGCAGAATGAGGCGGCGAACGATGTACCGGATCATCGCGCGCGAGCGGCAGCGCGCACCGCTACTTGATGTAGATCACAGGAAAGTTCCAGAACGGCCCACCGAACGCCGTGTACTCGATGTTCTCGAACTTGTTGCGGACGGCGACGTAGGCGACCGGGATCGCCGTGTACACGAACGGGACCTGCTCCGACACGATCTCCTGCCACTGGCTATAGTAGTCCCGGCGGCGGTTCTGGTCCACCGTTGTCGCCGCCAAGTTGAAGTAGCGGTCGATCTCGACCTCCCAGGGCGTCGCGGGCTTGGCTTGTTTCGGGTACCACATGTGCAGGCTGCCGGATGACTTCCACACGTTCTGCCCGTCCGCGGGTTCGATCCCGCCGGTCAGGCCGAGCACGATCGCCTCCCACTTGTATGAATCCGTGAGTTTGGCGACGAGGGTGTTGAACGCCTCCGGCGCGAACGTGACCTGCATCCCAAGCGACGCGAGATCCTGCCGCATGATGTTGCCGATCGCCACGCGGTCTGGGTTGTCGGCGTTCGTCGAGATGACGAACGCGACCGGATGCCCGTCGGCATCGCGCAGCGTACCGTCCGCCCCCTTCTTGAAGCCGGCCTCCGCCAGGGTGTCCGCGGCCTTCTGGAGGTTGTACGGGTACGACATCACGTGCGGGTTGAAGAAGAACTTGTCCGCGGGGCTCTCGGGGCCGTACTCCGGCACGGCGTGGCCCGCGTACACTTGGTTGATGATCGCCTGCCGATCCACTGCGTAGGAGACCGCCTGGCGGAACTTCTGGTTCTGGAACCACCGCAACTTGTAGTCGGGCAACCCGGCGTTCGGGTTCTCGTTGAACGTGAGGAACTCCGTGCCAAAACTGGGCCCGCCGTCATACACGGTGTAGTTGCCCGCCTTCGCGCCCCGCTGGAACGCCGCGTATTCGGCGGGCCGCACGCCGTAGCTGTCCGCTTGGCCGCCCTGGAACAGCAGCCGGAGGGCGTTCTGGTTCGGCACGATCGTGAGCACCACGTGCTGGATGTACGGTAGACGTTGCCCGTGCGCGTCGACCTTCCAATAGTACGGGTTGCGGTCGTAGACGATGCGCTGCGCCGGCCGGTACTCGGTCATGACGAATGCGCCGGTACCGACGATCTGGCGGGGCGTCGTGTTCACGCCCCACGTCTGGTTGAACTGGCCCGCGTCGTACGCTTTCTGAAGCATGTGCTGCGGGATCACGGTGGCGTTGCCGACCTCCCGGAGAAACGGGCCGAACGGTTGCACCGTGTGGAACTGGATCGTCCGCGCGTTGATCTTGGTGACCTCGATCGGGTGGCCCGCGACGTTGAGCACGTCGGCGGCGCTGTTCGGGATCTTCTTGTCGTAGATCACCTTGAACGTGAAGACGACGTCGTCCGCGGTCAGCGGCGTGCCGTCGTCCCACTGCAGCCCCTGCCGCAGAACAAACGACCAGGTGCGACCGTCCTTGCTGACCGTCCACGATTCGGCGAGCCCCGGCTCGATGTCGGTCGTCTTACCGTTGGCTTCCACCAAGCCGTCGAACAGGTACCCAAGGGGGCCGGTCGACGCGGTGGAGTTGGCCAGGATAGGATTGAATGTCGACGGATCCGTCTGCTGCGAGTCCAGGAACACGCCCCCGACGTGCCCGATCTGGCCGACAAGTACCTTGGGGTTGGGAAGACCCGGCAGGCTTGGGTGCGGGGCGACCGCCGCCCCGATCCACGGAGGCATGAGCAGCGAGCTCACGATCAGACAGGTCAGAACGATGGCTCGCACGGTCGCGGGTCCTCCTTCACTCTACATTCCCGGAAACAGGGCCGGACGCACCTCTCCCGCCTCGGAGTACGGACGCGCCGCCGGCCGTGTTCGCACCCGCGGTATTCGCCCGGACGACGGGAGATTCCCGCCGCGGCGCGCCGACCAACCGCTGCGGAGGCTCGCCTATGGCGCGGGAGATACTCGTTCCAGGGGTGCGTACCCAAGCGCGAGGCGCTTCGTCCCCACGGCGTCGAACCGGACGGTGATGATCGCGCGCGGCCCGTCCCCGTCCACCTCGAGGACCCGGCCGGTGCCGAACGTTTTGTGCCGCACAACGTCCCCCAGGGCGACCTCCGGGATCGGACGGTCTTCGTCCGGCCATTCGTTCGTGGCCGTGCGAGGAGACGTCCCCCGATCGATCGCGTCCTCCGGGATCTCGGCGAGGAAGCGCGACGGCAGGCTCGGCCGCGAGGTGCCGTAGACGGTCCGCTGCCGCGCATAGGTCAGCAGCAGGCGGGATTGAGCGCGCGTCATCCCGACGTAGCAGAGCCGGCGCTCCTCCTCCATCCCTTTCGGGTCCTCGAGCGACCGGGCGTGGGGAAACAACCCTTCCTCGAGCCCGGCGAGCACCACGACCGGAAACTCAAGGCCCTTCGCGCTGTGCAGGGTCATCAACGTCACCCGGTCCGCGCGGGCGTCGATCGTGTCCGCGTCGGTGATCAGCGCGAGGTGCTGCAGGAGCGCCTCGAGCGACGCGTCCCCGGTCATCTCCTCGACCTCCTGGGCGACCGCAGCAAGCTCATCCAGGTTCTCCAGCCTGGCGTACGCTTCGTCTGTCCCTTCGGCCTCGAGCGCGCGGCGATAGCCGGTGAGGTCGAGCGCGCGGCCCAGGGCCTCGCTCGCCGGGTGATCGGCGGCGAACGCCGCGATCTGTCCGACGACCCCGACGAACTCCTCCACGGCGCGGCGCGCCGCGGCGGCCACACCGGCCTCTCCGGCCCTGCGAAGCGCGTCCCAGAACGAAACGCCTTCCTCCCGCGCCCACGCCTCGAGCCGCCGCACGGTCGTGTCGCCGACGCCGCGGCGAGGCACGTTCAGGACGCGGCGGAGACTGGCCTCGTCCGCAGGATTGTACGCCGCGCGGAGGTACGCGAGCATGTCCTTGACCTCCGCGCGCTCGTAGAATCGGAGTCCCCCGACGATCCGATACGGCACGCCGAGCCGCAGGAACATCTCCTCGAACTGTCGCGACTGCGCGTGCGTGCGGTACAGCACGGCGATCTCGCCCGCGCGCCCTCCCGCGGCGGTGTGCCCCTTAATCTGCTCCCCGACGTACCGCGCCTCTTCGTAGCCGTCCCAGGCCTCGAACAGCGTCACCGCGTCGCCCTCGGCGTTGTCGGTCCACAACGTCTTTGCGTGCCGGTGAGGGTTGTGCCGGATCACCGCAGACGCGACGCGAAGGATGCGTTGGGTGGATCGATAGTTCTGTTCGAGCGTGACGACCTTGGCCTCCGGGTAGTCGCGCTCGAACTCCAAGATGTTCCGCACGTCAGCGCCCCGCCACCGATAGATCGCCTGGTCGTCGTCGCCGACCACGGACAGGTTGCGGTGCCGCCGCGCCAGCAGATTGACGAGCACGTACTGCGTGTGGTTCGTATCCTGGTATTCGTCGACCAGGACGTGCACAAAGCGTGCCTGGTACTCCGCGAGCACCTGGGGATGATCGCGAAACAGTTGGACGGCGCGGACGAGCAGATCGTCGAAATCCAGCGCATGACACTCGTCGAGCCGGCGTTCGTAGGCGGCGTACAGCGTCCCGATCACCTCTTCCCGGCGGGTTTCGGCGCGGGTCGCGTAGGCAACGTGGTCCACGAGCTCGTTCTTCGCCCGGCTGATCTCGGCGAGCACCGCGGACGGCGGGAACTGACGGTCGTCCACGTCGAACGAGCGGAGGATCTCGCGCATCAGCGACCGCTGATCATCGGTGTCGTAGATCACGAATCGCGGGTCGAGACGGAGCGGAGCGCCGGAGATTCTCAGGATGCGGCTTGCGATCGAGTGGAACGTGCCGATCCACAGCGCCCGGGCCGCCCCCGGGCCGAGGACGCGCATCAGGCGTTCCCGCATCTCGCCGGCGGCCTTGTTGGTAAACGTCACCGCGAGGATCTGCGACGGGGCGACCCCGCGGTCGTGGATCAACCCCCCGATCCGATACGTCAGGACGCGCGTCTTGCCGGAGCCGGCGCCGGCCAGCACCAGCAGCGGACCGCCGGGGTGGCGTACGGCGTCGAGTTGGGCCGGGTTGAGCAGGGATTCGATGTCGACGGCGGATGTCATGGCGCTACCAGTCTACGACTTGTCCTGCGGGAGCGCGATCCGCCCCCGCCGGCGGACGAGGCTACTCCCACTCGATTGTGGCGGGCGGCTTGCTGCTGATGTCGTAGACCACGCGGCTGACGCCTTTCACCTCGCCCGTGATGCGGTTGCTGATCGTCTCGAGTAGATCCGCGGGCAGCCTCGCCCAGTCGGCCGTCATCCCGTCCTCGCTCGTCACGGCGCGGACCGCGACGACGTGTCCGTAGGTCCGCGCGTCGCCGGCGACGCCGACCGTGTGCACAGGCAGCAGCACGGCGAACGCCTGCCAGACGTCGCGGCTGAACCCCGCGCGGCGGATCTCCCCGGTCACGATCGCGTCGGCGTCCCGAAGAATCGCCAGGCGCTCCTCGGTGACCTCGCCGATGACCCGAATCGCGAGCCCGGGCCCGGGAAACGGATGACGCGCCACCATCTCGTCCGGCAGGGATAACGTCCGCGCGACAACGCGCACCTCGTCCTTGAACAACGTCCGGAACGGCTCGATCAACCGGAACGGCATGACCTCGGGGAGCCCGCCCACATTGTGGTGCGTCTTGATCCGCGCCGCGGTGCGCGTCCCGCTTTCGATCACGTCGGGGTACAGCGTTCCCTGCACGAGGAACTCGGGACGGCCGAGCCGCTCCGCCTCCTCTGCGAACACGGTGATGAACTCCTGACCGATCAACACCCGTTTGCGCTCGGGGTCAGTGATCCCTCGCAGCCGGTCGAGGAAACGACGGCGGGCGTCGACGTGGACGAGCGACACGCCGAAGTGGTCGCGGAACACCTCGACGACGCGCTCCGCCTCGCCGAGTCGCAACAGCCCGTGGTCGACGAACACACACGTGAGGCGGTCGCCGATCGCGCGGAACACCAGGGCCGCGGCCGCGGCCGAATCCACCCCGCCGCTCAGCGCACAGATCGCTCGGCCGCCGTTCACCTGCGCGCCGATTTCGCCAGCCGCCTGCTCGACAAACGAGGCCATCGTCCACGACGGGGCGCAGCCGCAGACATTGTACACGAAGTTCCGCAGGACCTCGGTCCCCCAGGGCGTGTGCGAAACCTCAGGATGGAACTGCAGCCCGAACAGGCGACGGTCGCGGTCGGCTACCGCGGCGTACGGCGTATGGTCCGAGTGGGCGAGGGTCTCGAACCCCTGCGGGAGGCGGCGCACCGTGTCGCCGTGGCTCATCCAGCAGATCAACCGGGGCTCCAGCCCGCGGAATAGGCCCGCGCCGTGGTCGGGCTCGTCGACGAAGAGCCTCGTCCGCCCAAACTCCTTCCGGGCCGCCGGCCCGGTTTCCCCGCCGAGGGCATGCGCCATCAGCTGCATGCCGTAGCAGATGCCGAGCGTCGGCACGCCGGCTGAAAACAGCGCCGGATCGCACCGGGGCGCTCCCGCGTCGTACACGCTCGCCGGGCCCCCGGACAGAATGATGCCCTTCGGTTCAAGCGCCAGCAGTTCCGCGAGCGACGTGTCAAACGGCAGAATCAGGCTGTACACGCGCAACTCGCGGATCCGGCGCGCGATCAACTGGCTGTATTGGGCGCCGAAGTCGAGGACGATTACGAGATCGTCCACCGGGGGGATCGCGTGCGCGACGTCGTGCTCCCGCGGATGCCCGCCGGTCCGCGCTCGCGTGACCTGCGTCCCGGGCATCAGCGCCCCTGTCCCACGTGCTGCGCGATCTGCATCGTCTTGCCCTCGGTCACGAGGGAGGGGGCGATGATCACCTCGGTCTCGTGCATCTCGCGGATGGTGCGCGCGCCGCACATTCCCATCGCCGTCCGCAGCGCCTCCATGAGGTTCTGCGATCCGTCGTCCACCCGTGCCGGGCCGTGCAGAATATCGCCCAGCGTCCCGGTCGTGCGCACGGCGATCCGCGTCCCGCGCGGCAGGGCCGCGTGCGGGGTGGCCATGCCCCAGTGGAACCCCCGGCCCGGGGCCTCCTCGGCGCGGGCGAACAGCGATCCAAGCATCACCGCGTCGGCGCCGCATGCGATTGACTTCGCGATCTCGCCCCCGACACTGATGCCGCCGTCCGCGACGATCGGCACGTGCCGCCCGGTTCGGCGCGCGTACTCCGCCCGGGCCGCCGCGACATCCATGATCGCCGTCGCCTGGGGGACGCCCACGCCGAGCACCTTGCGGCTGGTACACGCCGCGCCGGGGCCGACCCCGACGAACACCGCGGCAACGCCGGCCTCGAAGAGCTGGAGCGCCGCCTCGTACGACACGCAGTTGCCCGCCATAACGGGGATCTGGGTTTTTGCGGTGAGCTCGCGCAGCGATACGGAGCGCCCGCGCTCGCTGCGATGGTGCTCGGTGATCACGGTCGACTGCACGAGCAGCAACTCGGCGCCGGCCGCCGCCGCGAGCGGTCCGAGGCGCGAGGCCGACACTGGCGTCGTCGAGACGACCGGCACCCCCCCGCCCTTGCGGATCTCTTCAACCCGCCGTCCGACCAGATCGTCCTTGATGGGTTCCCGGTAGACTTCCTGCATGACCGCGACGATCCGATCCGGGGCCGCCTCCGCGAGCCTGTCCAAGACGTCCTGCGGACGCTCGTACCGCGTCTGGATGCCCTCAAGGTTGAGCACCGCCATCCCGCCCAGCTTGGATAACGCGATCGCGAACCGGACGTCCACGACGCTGTCCATCGCGGACGCGATCACCGGCAGCGCGAATTTGCGGCCGGCCACGTCCCACGAGAGATCCACATCCTCGGGATCGATCGTCCCCGACGCCGGTACGAGCGCGATTTCTTCGAATCCGTAGGTCCGGCGGGCCGGCCGCCCCTTGCCGATGAATTCCACGCGGGTCGCCTCCCTGCTTTGGTCTCCACGACCGTCCGGAGTGCGCCGCCGCCGCTCCCTGACGGGGGCGGCGGCGGGGATTCACGTATATACTTCCGGCTTCAACACACAGATGAATGGGAGATTGCGATAGATCCCCCCGTAGTCCAATCCGTACCCGACGACGAACTTGTCGGGGATCTCGAACCCTCGATAGTCGATGGACACCTGCCGCCGACGACGCGTGACCTTGTCGAGTAGAGCGCACACGCGGAGGCTCGCGGGATATCGTGCCTTCAACGTCTCGAGCAGATAGTCCATGGTGAAGCCGGTGTCGATGATGTCGTCGACGATGATCACATGCCGCCCCTCGATGGTCTGATCGAGGTCCTTGAGAATCCGGACGATCCCGCTGCTCTCCGTCCCGGTCCCGTATGAACTCGTCGCCATGAAGTCGAGCATGCACGGAACCGTGACCTGCCGGATGAGATCGGCGAGAAAGATCGAGGCGCCTTTCAGAATGCCGACGAGGAGAGGGGTCTTACCTTCGTACTCTTCGCTGATCCTTCGGCCGAGACCCGCGACCCGAGCGCGGAGCTCGTCTTCGCGGATCAACACTTCGGCAACATCGTCCAGCAAGGCCACTCCGCGCAGGTCCTCCGGGGGTACCCGGTCCGGCGAACACCGTCCGAGTAATTGCGAGCATTATAGTACCCGTGTTCGCTAGTGTCAACGGCGTCATGCGACCGGTGTAGTAGTTCAGCAATAATGTCACCCCCTAACAGTTCCGTGACTATGTCACCCTGGGACTATGACCAGGGAGACGATCATGTTGAGTCAGAAGGATCAACAGCGCGTGCAGGTCCTGACACAGGTCCATCGGGGCACG
>DATGJN010000041.1 GCA_035295165.1 bacterium | reverse complement strand
CGTGCCCCGATGGACCTGTGTCAGGACCTGCACGCGCTGTTGATCCTTCTGACTCAACATGATCGTCTCCCTGGTCATAGTCCCAGGGTGACATAGTCACGGAACTGTTAGGGGGTGACATTATTGCTGAACTACTACACGTCGGTGGGGTAGGCGTTGACAGGGTTTCAGGCCGTTGATATACTGTCCGAGTCGGATCTCGACCCTGACGGGGTCAGGATCGCGGCGGCGGAGTGGCCGGATTGTGGATGTTGACCACCTGAAGATTGCGACGCAGCGGGCCATCGGGACCAACCAGACAACGAAGGCCATCAATCGCGGACACGCCCGGGTGGTGTACGTCGCTCAGGACGCCGACCGTCGAGTGACGGAGCCGGTGCTCCGGGCGGCCCGAGAGCGTGGCCTGGAGGTCATCGAGGTCGCCTCGATGACCGCGCTCGGACGGGCGTGCGGTATTGCGGTGGGCGCTGCGGTGGCAGCGATCACCGAGTAGGCACCGCCGAGATTCGTCCGGCGATTCGGGGAACGCCCCTGACAATGCGCCGCAGGGTGCCGGCTTCGGCATCGCGTATGGCGCATGCCTAACCGCAACAGACGGACGCGCGATAACCCGGCCGGGTGACACCGGCCGCAGGCATCGCTCACAGCCTCGGCGTGGGGGAACGCCGCCCCGCCCGGGGACTTTGTGCGCACGGCGGGCGCGTGTAGCGGACGCGTATAGTAAGGAAGGATGGAGACAGCGGGACCGGGGATCCCGGCCCGCGCGGGAGGTCAAGCGTGCCGACAGTCACCCAGCTCGTGCGTTTGGGCCGGAGGGTCGAGCCGGTGAAGAGCAAGTCGCCGGCGCTTCAGAACAGCCCGCAGAAGCGCGGGGTGTGCATTCAAGTCAAGACGACGACCCCCAAGAAGCCCAACTCGGCCCTGCGAAAGATCGCGCGGGTGCGGTTGACGAACGGGCAGGAAGTCACCGTGTACATCCCGGGGATCGGCCACAATCTTCAAGAACACTCGGTGGTCTTGATCCGCGGCGGCCGCGTGAAGGATCTGCCGGGGATCCGGTACCACATCGTGCGAGGGACCCTCGACACCGCAGGCGTCCAGGACCGCAAGCGCGGGCGCTCCAAGTACGGCGCGAAGCGGCCGAAGAAGGCAGGGGCGGCGTGAGCCGGCCGCCCGCCCCGCCAGATGCCCGCGGAACAGCGGGCGTTCGGAGGGGCAGGGGACCCAACGGGGTGCAGACGATGCGCAGTGACGTGGAGGCGTACTGATGCCGCGCAAAGGATCGGTTTCGCGTCGGAGCGTGACGCCAGACATGGCGTTCGGGAGCCAGACCGTGACCCGGCTCGTCAACAAGGTGATGACGCGGGGCAAGAAGAGCCTCGCAGAGCGCATCGTGTACTCTGCGCTGGAGGCGATCCAGGAGAAGGGCAGCAAGGAGCCGGTCAAGGTGCTCGACCAGGCGCTCCACAACATCATGCCGGTGCTCGAGGTCAAGCCGCGCCGGGTCGGCGGCGCAACCTATCAGGTGCCGATCGAGGTGCGGCCCGAACGCCGGATGTCCCTCGGAATCCGCTGGCTCGTGCAGTACGCCCGACAGCGGCCGGGGCGGGCGATGCGCGACAAGCTGGCCGCGGAGATTCTTGACGCCAGCAACAACACCGGCGCCGCGGTGAAGCGGCGCGAGGATACGCACAAGATGGCCGAAGCGAACAAGGCGTTCGCGCACTATCGGTGGTAGTCGTCGCGGAGGATTCATGACAACGCAGCAGCTGGAGACGAAGCAGGGAGCAACCATGACGGCCCAGGGATCGCTGGAGAAGATTCGCAACATCGGGATCGTGGCCCACATCGACGCGGGCAAGACGACCACGACGGAGCGCATCCTGTTCTACACGGGGCGCACCCACCGGATCGGCGAGGTCGACGAGGGCTCCGCGACGATGGACTGGATGATCCAGGAGCGGGAACGCGGCATCACGATTACCTCCGCCGCGACGACCGCCCAGTGGCGCGGGCACAGCATTAACATCATCGACACCCCCGGGCATGTGGACTTCACCGCGGAGGTGGAGCGGTCGCTGCGGGTGCTCGACGGCGCGATCGTGGTCCTGAGCGCAGTGGAGGGCGTGCAGCCGCAGTCCGAGACGGTCTGGCGGCAGGCCGACCGGTATGGCGTCCCGCGGATCGTCTTCGTCAACAAGATGGACCGTACCGGGGCGGATTTCTTCCGGACGGTCGGCATGATCAAGGAGCGGCTCGAGGCCCGCGCGGTCCCGGTGCAGCTCCCGGTAGGGGCCGAGGACGGGTTTGAGGGCGTCGTCGATCTGATCAAGATGACGTCGATCATCTACACGGACGACCTCGGGACGCGCAGCGATCAGGTCGAGATCCCGGCGTCGCTCCGGCCGGTCGCGGAGAAGTACCGCGAGGCGCTGGTTGAGGCGGCGGCCGAGATGGACGACCGGCTGACGGAGAAGTACCTCGAGGGGACGCCGCTCACCGACGAGGAGATCGTCGGGGCGTTGCGCAAGGGAACGATCTCGACGAAGATCATCCCGGTGCTGTGCGGCACCTCGTTCCGAAACAAAGGGGTGCAGCCGCTCCTCGACGCGGTGGTCGGCTACCTCCCGTCCCCCCTGGACATCCCGCCCGTGCAAGGCGTGAACCCCGAAACCGAGCAGACCGAGACCCGCGCCGCCGATCCGAGCGTGCCGTTTTGCGGGCTGGCGTTCAAGATCGTCACCGACCCGTACGTGGGCAAGCTGACCTACTTCCGGGTGTACTCGGGCACGCTCCAGTCGGGGTCCTATGTCTACAACGCGACGCGCCGCACCCGGGAACGCGTGAGTCGCATCCTGCAGATGCACGCGAACCACCGAGAGGACATTCCCCAGGTCACGGCGGGCAACGTCGTCGCGGCGGTCGGACTCAAGGTGACGACGACCGGGGACACCCTGTGTGACGAAGCGCACCCGATCGTGCTCGAGTCCATCAAGTTCCCGGAGCCCGTGATCTCGGTGGCCGTCGAGCCCAAGACCCGGCAGGACGAAGAGAAGCTCGGCGCGTCGCTCGCGAAGCTCGCCGAGGAGGACCCCACCTTCAAGGTGCGGTTCGACCCGGAGACGGCGCAGACGATCATCTCGGGCATGGGCGAGCTGCACCTCGAGATCATCACCGACCGGCTGCTGCGGGAGTTCAAGGTCGAGGCGAACGTCGGCCGCCCGCAGGTCGCCTATCGTGAGACGATCCGAAAGGCGGCCAAGGCCGAGGGTCGGTACATCCGCCAGACGGGCGGCCGCGGCCAGTACGGCCACGTGTTCCTGGAAGTGGAGCCGTTGGAGCGCGGCAGCGGCATCGAGTTCGTGGACAAGATCACCGGCGGCCGGATCCCGCGGGAGTTCATCCCGCCGGTGCAGGCGGGGGTACGCGAAGCGGCCGACGGCGGCGTGTTGGCCGGGTACCCGATGGTGGACGTGCGCGCGACGCTCACGGACGGTTCATACCACGACGTGGACTCCTCGGAGATGGCGTTCAAGATTGCCGGGTCGATGGCGTTCAAGGCGGCCGCGCAGGCGGCATCTCCGGTGCTGCTGGAGCCCATGATGAAGGTCGAGGCGGTGACGCCCGACCAGTACATGGGCGACGTGATCGGCGACCTCAACGCCCGCCGCGGCCGGATCATGGCGATGGAGCAGCGGGGCGCACTGCGGATCGTGCAGGCCGAGGTGCCGCTCTCGGAGATGTTCGGGTACGCGACCGCGCTGCGGTCGAATACGCAGGGGCGCGCGACGTACACGATGGAGTTTTCGCACTATGAAGAGGTCCCGAACAACATCGCGCAGGAGCTGGTGAAGAAAACGGGGGCGGGCAGCAAGGCGTAGGCACTCTCGCCCCGACGGATTGCCGGGTGTCGGCGATTCGCCGGGGGACCCCGAGAGACGGGAGGCAGGGGGATGGCGAAGGCACGGTTTGAGCGGACGAAGCCGCACGTAAACGTGGGGACGATCGGGCACGTGGATCACGGGAAGACGACGCTGACGGCGGCGATCACGGGGGTGCTGGCGTCGTTGGGGAAGACGAAG
>DATGJN010000040.1 GCA_035295165.1 bacterium | reverse complement strand
AGCGCCAGGCCTCATGGCAAATCGCCACTCCAAACTTCACCCCTTTGGTCTCGAAGAGTCGCCGGGTATTTCCGGGCACATAGAACCGATCTTCGGTCGGGTCGAGTTGGTTCTTGGTTTGGCATCCCTGAATCTGACCCCCGGCGTCAATGACAAAGGCGACAATCTGCCGGCCCGCCTCCGTGAGCCGTTCCATCCCGAGGATCGTGGCGACCGCAGACATTCGCGCCCACTGCGCCACAGTGTGGAGGGCCCGTTCCTGCTGCGCCGGATCAAACGGCGGGACTTCGAAATCCTGTCCCCGCAGACCAGGGAGATAGGCTTCTGGGAAGCACACGATCTCCGCGCCCTGGGCCGAAGCATCGGCCAGGAGCCGTTTGATCTTGCCTAAGCCCTCGTCAAGGGTTGAAGCGACACCAGGCGATGCCAGGGCGATGATCATGGATGACCTCGATGAGAAGGCATTCGACCAGGCTGGAATTTCACTCTAGCTTTCTCAAGACCTCCCATTGGGGAGGGAGCCGCTTCGGGGTATCGTGATCCCACCCTCGTGCGGCCGATCCCCAAGGCATGTAAGCTAATCCTACCACTTCCGGTTGTGCTTCTCGCGGTTCCCCCCCGCCCCGTGTGCGTCCGCACCGACCTGACCACCGTTCGAAATTGCTTACTCCTGATCGTGGCGTGACGACATGACGTGCGGGGGTGGGTTGAGCCTGCCGCCCGGCCGCGTCTACGCGCCCTCGTGCATGGGCATAAACCGCGATGCAAAGTTACACGAGTCCTAGATCACCACGGAAGCGGCGGCGACGGCAGCGCCGGTGGAAGCGGTGGAACAGCGGGCTCGGGGAATTCTGGCAGTAACTCCGGGAATGGCGGCGACGGAGGGAACGGCGGGGGCGGCGGAACGAACAACAACAAGCCCAGCGATAGAGACGACACGGGGTGTTCCCCCGCACGCCTTGGGAGCCCGCTCTTCATCTCTGCAGGGGTTGGTAGTGAGCGCTTCAACCGGATTTCCCGGCCGTCCACCCCGGCGGACGGCCCCGTTCTTTGGAACACGCTGGCGTCAAACAGGCGGCGTCTGGCCCAAATCGACGCATGTCGCGGAAGACACGCAGGACCACGGATTCCGTGCACTGAACCTCCCTGGAGAGGGACGGCGGCGATGACCGAGACGCAGAAACCAGTCGTGAGTATCATCATCCCCACGCGCAACCGCCGAGAGAAACTCCGAGAAGCCGTAGATTCGGTGTTGGCGCAAGAGGGCGCGGGCGTGGAGTTTGACACCGAGATCATCGTTGTCGACGATGCGTCCACGGACGACACGCCGCGCGTGGTCCCCACCTGGCGCGGAGTCCGGTACATTCGTCTGGACGACCATAAGAATACGAGTGCCGCGCGGAACGCGGGGATCGCCGCGAGTCGAGGGGACTATCTCGCCTTTCTTGACGACGACGACCTGTTGCTCCCGTGCTTCGCGCGCACGCTCTTGTCCCCAGGTGCGGACGTCGCGTATAGCTCCGTCATCACGGAGGGCGACGGCGTGCGCAAGCCCCAACGAAACACGCACCATCCGTCCGGTGATGTGTTTCTGGATATTCTTAGACACAACGTCTTTATCCATATCGCCGCCATACTCATTCGCCGCCAGATCGTCGTGGAGACCGGCTGTTTCGACGAGAGCCTTCCCGCGATCGAGGATCATGATCTCTTGCTCCGCATCGCGCATCGACATCGATTCGTGTTCGTGCCGGGTCCGGTCGCGATCTACCGTCAATCGAGCAGCGGCCTGTGGATCTCAACCGTGAGTGCAGGACACCATGTTGCCCTGCTTCGCCGAGTCTACGAGCACGCTATGTCGCTCCATCCGCTGCCCGCTGGGACAAAGGCGGCCGTGCTCGACCACGTTGACGTCTACTCGATGGAGCAGTGGACCGCGCACATGCCGCCCGGTGAACCCGAGGATCATGCGGCGCACATCCTCGCACGCCTTCGGGAGTGTCCGCGGCTCACACGCTATCCGCGATACCGTCACGTCGCGGCGCACGTGGGACGAACGCTCGCCGTGACGCGCTCGGTGGAAACGGCAGAAGCGTTCGCGGCCGAGATCCACCGGGCCGCGGGGCGCACCCTCCAGGCGAACCGCCTGCTTGCGCGCGTCTGGATCGAAATCGGGATCGGACTCTGCCTCGCTGGGCGGTGGAGAAGTGGATGCGACGCGTTTTTCGTCGCCGCATCTCGCGACCCCACCCAGTTCCTCGCGCGTCTTGCAAAAGTATGCCGCGAGCGGGCGCACGGAGCCAACCTCGGTTGATCCTTCCGCCGTGACATTGTTCAGGGCGGCAAAGCCTCGCTCGGCGAATCCATGCGCGGACGTTCCCCCGGAAGGGATCGCGCCCATGACCGAACCGCAGAAACCGCTCGTGAGCATCATCATCCCCACGCGCAACAGGTGTGAGAAGCTTCGAGAGGCCGTCGATTCCGCATTGGCGCAGGAAGGCTCGGGCACGACGTTCGAGGTGGAAGTCATCGTCGTCGACGACGCCTCAACGGATGCCACCCCGCACGTCGTTCCTCGTTGGCCCGGGTTGCGGTATCAGAGGTTGGAGCAGCACGCGAATGTGAGCACCGCGCGCAACGCCGGGATCGCCATGAGCCGTGGCGACTATATCGCATTCTTGGATGACGACGACCTCTTACTCCCCGGCTTTGTGCGCACGCTCTTGGCCGCGCGCGCAGACGTGGCGTATGGCGCGGTCATCACGGAACGCGATGGTGTGCGCGAGGCGCACGGACGTATCCCTCACCCGTCCGGCGATGTGTTCCTCGACATTCTCTATCATAATTTCTATATCCAGCTCTCCGCCCTGCTGTTTCGGCGTGAGGTGGTCGCGGATCTCGGCGGTTTCGACGAGACCCTGCCCGCGATGGTCGATCACGATTTGCTGCTGCGCATCGCCCACCACCATCGGTTCGTGTACGTGCCCGGCACGGTTGCCGTCTATCGTCAATCAAGCGGAGGGCTTTGGCGGTCCACCGTCAGAACCGGGCACCACTTCTCCTTGCTTCGTCGAGTGTACGAGCGTGCCCTCACGCTCCACCCCCTCCCCGATCGCACGAAACGAGCGGTGCTCGACGATGCTTACCTCTACGCGTTGAAAGATGCCGCCGCGTACTTGCCTCCAAACGGACCGGTGAGTGACGTCCAAGACCATGTGGTGCAGATCCTGGCGTGCCTCCGTGAACACCCACGGTTGGCACGCTACCCTCAATACCGCCATATCGCGGCCCACGTTGCGCGGGCGCTCGCAGTTACGCGCTCGGCGGACGCCGCCCGGGCGTTCACCGTCGAGCTCTGTCGGGTCGAAGGGCGCACCTTCCAAGCGAACCGTCTCGTCGCGCGCGCGTGGGTCGAGATCGGGATCGGCTTGTGCTTGGTTGGGCAGTGGAAGAACGGGTGTGGGGCGTTTCTGGTTGCCGCATCTCGCGACCCCACCCAGTTCCTTGCGCGCCTCGCAAACGTCATGCACGAACGGGCACGCCGGGCGAATTTCGGTTGATGCTTACGGGCGAGGGTCCGCGAGGCGCTGGAACCGGCGACCCTGATCTAGTGGCGGCTTGCCGCCTGGACAGAATGCGGGCCAGGATCTGCGGGACGAGCGCGTCCAGATCGCCCTTGAGCGTTGGCGCCCGGTCAAGACGCTTCCCCAGCTTCGGACGTATCGAGCCACGGCTCAGAGTACGATCGGAGGCCGGCGCCCGCCGGCGGAGTTTGTCCACCGTCTCTCTGATGCGCGCGCCGGCCGTTCGCCGATGCGCGGTTGACGCACTCCGCCCACCGTCGCCAGTGCAGCGCCTGGCTAGCACTCGCGCGGCGGCCGAGCCGGCTACCGTCCGGGTGTCGGCGACGCCGGCTTCGTCACGCCGAACTCGAAGATTCTGCCGTAGAACGTGTATCGTTGGTCCATCTGGATCGTCAACCACAACCCAAGCGATGGGTAGGTCAGCGTCTTGGTGCCGCTCGACGCATCGACAAGGACCTCGGATGGCGTGCCGAGTACCGCGCGCGCATCAGTCTCGGTGGTCCCGATGCGGACCCGGTCCGCGATCGCATACTGGTCATCGTTCAGAACCCAGACCCGATACACCACACCCGAGGGCGTAGCGCGCACCCCGATGCCGCTGTTTGCGGGTGGCGCGAACCACTCGTACCGCGTCCCGTCCGGCAGCGCCTGCGTGCTCTTCGCAGGGCCGACCGCGGCCAGCACGTCCTGGATGCGCATCCCGAGTCGGACCGGACCGATCCCTTCTCCCGGCAGAACGGCATGCAGCCGTTCGAGGGGGGGAACCTGCGGGGCGCGAGTGGGCGTCGCGGTCGCCGCGCTGGGAATCAACACACCCTGGCTTCCGCTGGCCGACGCCGCATTGGGGAGCGTGCGTCCGGTGCTCGGGGAACCTTGCGTCTCCCCCGGAACGCCCACGAGTAGCGCGAGCTCGTCGTGCGCGGGGATCACGCGAAACGGCGTGGGGCGCGCCATTTCGACCACGACGCGCACCACCTGCGGCGCAAACTGGCCGACCCGAATCTTCTTGACCACGCCCCCTGTGTACGGCAGCGTGCCCGGCCGGATTTGGAGTTCAGCCGGAGTAACCTGGAAGACAATCCAGTTGGGCTGCACGTTTAGGAACTGATACTCCACCGGCGCCGACGCGACGACTGAGATCTGCACGTTCGTCGCGGTCTGGGCCGCCGTGATCCGGGTCACGAGCGCCGGGGTCGCTGCCCCGACCTGCGTCGCGCCCGACATGGCAACCGCGCACGCGATGGCAACCGCGATGATCCCGGTGTGGTGCGGATCACGAGAGGTCGCGTTCATAGCGATCACTCACCTCCATGCCGCTTCCGAGTCTGGGACATTCCTCTTGCCTCGTGAGACGCCACGTTTCTCCCAACGGGTGCGGGTCGAGCAAGCCAGTGGGACTTGCGGCCGATCACCGCCCGGATCCGCTGCGCCAGTGCGAGACTCGGGCGGGCGTGGCCTTGGATGATTTGATTGAGGTGCGAGGTGCTGATGCCGACACGCATCGCCAGGGCTGACTGACTGATGTGCTGCCGCTGGCACCAGAGTTTCATCGACTCGGGCAGCTCGAAGAACGACAGTTGGTCCATCGAGGTCACGACGATGTTACCGACCGCTTGCGGATCACGAGAGGTCGCGCTCATGGTGATGATTCACCTCCATGACGCATCCGAGTGTGCACCGCACCATCCCTCGTGAGACGCCACTTCCCCGCCCGATGGACGGGAAATTGTGGGACGCGATAGTTTGACGTTTGCTTCCAAGGTCCTGCCTCGCGAAAGCGGCGTGCGCGTGATTGGGTAGGGAAACGTGGGTTACCTTCCACGCACCCTGCGGGCGTGGAGCGCAGCGGCGTTACCTCCTTCCCAGTGATGCCTCAGGGTGTGCCTCGACCTGCTCGGCGATTCGCCATCCGCCACACAAGTCAACTGCGCCTAACGCAGTGAACCCCGAGCACCGGTACATGGCGCGTGGAGGACCGTCGGGGAGTGTCGGAAGCCTCAGGCCACGGAGTGTACCCGCGAGGACTTCGATCGCGCGCTGTGCCGTTGCCTCGCTCGGCTGCACGTCTGTGGAGTTCTGGCGAGCGCACGTGCAACGCGTCGCCGGGTACACGCACGCACGGAGTTCTGTCGAGTGATCGGATCAGGTTCGACGCTCCGAGGTCCCGCTCAATCACCTAACATTGTCGAGAAACTGCGCAAGCCGTTCTGTATCGAACGCCTTCCTCTGCCCCCCTCCGTATTCTGCGAGGGCTTGAGCGACAAGATCGTGGTATGCTTCGGGCAACGTGGTGAGTGCCCAGGCGCCACCCGCGGTCTTTGAGAGCACCCGTTTCTCCCGCAAGTAGGCGAGCGTGCGGCAGTGGTTCAGAACCGCATACGCCGGAAGTTGATTCATCCGTTCCCGTACCCACCGGTGATCAGCGAGGATGGCGGCAACGAAGTCCCGCTCCGGCACCTGCGGGAGTGTAACGTGCGCAGACGAACCCAACAGCGTGATCCCGCGCTCGCGCGCCACGGTAACACTCACCGCGACGTGGGAATCTTCGCCTTGAGTGCCCTGCCAGCAGCGCCACTCGCCGCGCTGTAGGATCTGTTCATGTTTCCCGCGCCAGTCTTCGCTGAAATGAAAGTCATATGGCGACGGATGTCGCCAATGCTGGAGACTCTCGTGCGCGAGAAAGGTGACTTCGATTGGCGCGGGCGCGTTGGAGAGACGAAGCAGTGACTCCGCAATGCGCCTCTTCGTCTCTGCCATCAGCCCTTCGTTTGTCACGATGAGCAGGTCAATATCGCTGCTCCGCGGATTGAAGCACCCCATCGCCAACGATCCGAAGAGATACATCCCAACGAGGTCTGGACCGACTAGTTGCTGGAGGACTCGGATGCACTCTGTCACCTGCTGTTGCACGGCTACAGGGGCGGTCCCGCATGCCTGCCCCGTCATGATGTCGTCGTGACGGGAATCAGCTGAACCGTGGGGTAGGTTTCTCCGCCGCTCGCCGGCGGGGACTTTGGAGAGACATCAATCACGCCCGCGAGATCGTGTCTGGACATCGCGTCCGCCTTCTCCAACGTACTTCGACCCTCTATCGTGCGCGCGCCCGTGCCGTATGAGGGTGGTCGGGGCACCCGGACTTGAACCCGGAACCTTCTGCTCCCAAAGCACTCGGCGGGGGTTGCCTCTGTAGCGCGTGCTAGTCACGGCTTGCGGAGGCCCCACGTCCGCTTCGCATGTTTTCCACCTCTTCCCCATTTCGGATAGAGGCTCCTTCGTCCAAACAAGGCGGCGTGGCCTTCGTTGGTTCGGATACAAACTGACTCGAACGGAAAGGTTGGTCAGAGGTTGCAGGCGTCGCGGCTCTACTCGGATCTCAAGCCGCGTGGTCTCCGCCTAGCAGGAACGGCAGCCTTCCCACGACGGTTGTCCGGGCACCAGTAACGGAGAGCACTTGGAGCGTGCCGCCCACAAGTTCTGCGCGTTCACGCATCCCTAGGAGCCCCAGAGTGCCCTTGGACCGAGCCGCGTCCACGTCGAACCCCTTCCCGTCATCACGAACCATTACGATCAACCAATCCTGACGACGGTCCACTCGGATCTCAAGCCGCGCCGCCTCCGCGTAGCGGAGGGCATTGGTAGTGGCCTCCTGAATGATACGATAGGCGGTGGTCTCCATTTCCGGAGAGAATCGCTCGTCTGCACCGACGGTCTTGAGATCTACCTCGACCCCTGCAGACCGTAGATGCGTCTCGACGTACGCTCTGACGGCTGCACCGAGACCGTGCTCATCAAGGACCAGCGGTCGAAGATCATACACCAACCTGTGGATCTCGTCGAGACCTCGGTCTGTGAGGCCCGCGAATCGTTCCACTTCTGAGGCAAACCTTGTGCTGTCCGCGCCGTCCAGGTGCACCCGAAGATACTTGAGTTGCATACTGAGCGCAGACAGAATCTGGCCAGCGTGGTCATGGAGCTCCTGCGCAATGCGCCGCCGCTCGTCCTCCTGCGCGGTGAGGAGGCGTTGCATCAGTTCTCGGGCCCGCGCTTCCTTATCTCGCAACTCCCCGAAGGACCGCGAACGTTGAATGGCTACGGCCATTTCATGCCCCAGGGCTTCGAGCACATGGAGATCCTGCTTGCTTAAGGACTTTCCCGGCGGAAGCAAGAGGTTCAAGAGCCCAATCACATCACCGCCCTGGGAGCGCAACGGAATCGTGGCATGCCGATGTCTCTCTGGGGACGCGGGCAGCGCCTGTTCGAGCCTGAGGCAGTCGATCACGTTCACGGCTTGGGTGAGTTCACCGTCTCGAAGCATCTGAAGGCACCGACACTCGCCGGGCATCCGGCGCTTGCCAGCAACCCGGAGGGACGCGGGAAGGTTCACATTGGCGGCCAGCGAGAAACTGCCCGTCTCGGGGTCGCCCAGGAAAATCCACCCAGCTTCGGCTTCGGCCAGTTCAACAATGCGAGGGAGTGCCCCGTCCAACGCCTCGCCGAGCGTGAACGAGCGATTCAGAACCTGTGAGAGCTCCAGAAAGACCTGCGTATTGCCTTCCAGCGGCATCAGCGGCCTCCATCACCGACCGAGGCACGAACTACGTTTCCATTCGGGTGACTGCACGTGTTCCCGGATGCCGACGCTGAGGACGTCTCAGCACGCTGCCGTTCGATCCGCGCAAGAAATCAGGTGATCACCCGATTACCGCAGACCAGACAGACGCCTCATGCTTACGGTAGCATGACCCAGGGGAAATGTTCAAGGCATCCCCTGTACGCTTTCCCGTGAATGGCCTAGTTGGTTGCGCGTGACAGAATCGGCAGCGAGATCTTCTTCTATGCGCGATCGGATCGGGCCTGAGATGTTCTTCCCTGCCGGCGCAATCGACGGCCGCCTCCGACTGCATGGGCTTCCTTCTTCGGGGCCGTGGGATCCAAGCCGCCTGACGTTTCGAACCGCACAGGAACTTGAGGCCCTCTTCGCACACAAAGGACGGGGATGGGTCGTGCTGACTATTGACGAACTGGATCACGTTCTTGACGTTTCCCGGGGCGTCCCGACGCCCATCAATCTGCAGATGAGCAACACTCTCCTGACTTGTGCTCAGCAACGCTGGGAAGGGACCGCTCCCTCCTCGCCTTAGGTTGAAAGCCCCGACTCGTGCTTTCGGCGCGCTTGAACACGACGTCGCTATGCTCGCCGTAGTTGAATCTCTATGCAAACCGCGCATGAAGATGACTGATTTCTGGCCTTGCTGAGCCTGTTTTCAGAACCCGGGTCTACATTCACGCGCAGGACGGGCACTAAGACGGATCTCTTTGACGAGGGATTCTTTATCACACCGGAGGGGATTATCATGGTAAACCGACGCGCAGAACGATCCGCCCCGAGACCGGCAACGTCGTCGTGGATCGCAGCAGCGCGCAGAACGGGAACCGCGAAGAAAGGTCCGCCAAGTACGCCGCTGGCCGCATGGACTTCTGCGGCGGGCCGAGCGATCAGCGCGAGAGGTCGTGAGTCATGGTGACGGGACGCGCGAATGCGGCTTCCGAACGAGGTGCTCACCCCAAACTGGGACGCAGCGGCGTCCAACGAACAAGGCATGCCCCGAGCCGACCGGCGAGCAGCCCAAGCCGCCACGAACGGCTCCGGCAATGGCGGCAAGATGAGCGAGAAAGGTCCCGGCGGCACACCCGGCGCACCGGAGACGTGAGGTCGAAATTATTGCGACCCCCTTCGGGGCAGAGCGCCGATTGTACGGCGCGGTTCTCATGAAACTTCTAAGCGCCTATCCGCCGAGCGGCTTCCTCTGGCTTGCGGACACGCGGATGATCGGCGTGTTTCCGAGTGTCGCACCTGATCTTACTAGATCTTACTACGCGGCCCGTGCACCCTTTGACTGAATGAACCAGTCTACAGCTGGAATCTCGGCTCCGCTCACGACGGCTTCCAGGGCGCTTGCCACCAGGGGCTCCAGCAGGTCGTCCATCGCGCTCTCGAACGCATCGTCCGAGGCGTACGCGCGGGTGAACGACTCGGTGCCTCGATTGTGCACGGTCACGTCCCACCCGTCGCCGTTCATCGTTGCCTGCATGACCGGATAGCGGCCGACCCCCAGCGTGAAACCTGCCTCTAGCGTGACGCCTCGGGTCTCCTCCGGTTCGGCATGGCGGAGATAGTGGTAAATGTGCGCGTTCGTGGCTTCAATCAGCGTCTCGGCTCTCTTGAGATACGCCTGCCCTGCACAGTGAAGCCGCAGCCTCTTTTGTCTATACTCCTCTCGCTCACGGGCCGCGTGGTGGGCAGGCGTCTCCGGCGGGTGCTTGAGCAGTTCTTCTGCCCGCGTCCGCAGTCTCTCTTCCGGGGTGCTCATGCTTCGTCACTTCCTCAAGTCCATCCTAAGCGAGTTCGATCGTTGCTGATATCGGATGCTCGTCCGATTCGGTTCCATGAAAGTTGACGGAACCTTACGCCCATCCCACCTTCACAGTAAGAACGAGGCCGCGCCCTGAATCGACGTGGCCCCGCGTATCTATCGTCTATGACCGCCCTTAGGCTTCGGGAGCCGGACGCTCCACTCCGCTCGCGAGGGCTTCCAGTGCACTCGCCACCAGGGGCTCCAGCAGGTCATCCATCGCGTCCAAGAACGCTTGATTGGAAGCGTATCTGAAGTGGGACAATCCGTCGCGGCGACTTCGCACGGTCACATACCATCCCTCACCCTCTATCCACGCCTGCACGAACGGATAGTGACCCACCTCGAGCGTGAAGCCTTCGGTCGTCCCGGGTGCCGAATGACGCAGACGATGGTAAATACGCGCATTCGTGGCGCGAATCAGCGTCTCGGCCCGCTTGAGATAGACTTGCCCTACGCTGCGAATCCGCTCGCCCGCCTGCTTATTCTCCTGCTTCGCGCGGGCCGCCCGTTGGGCGGGCGTCTCAGGCGGGTGCTTGAGCAGGTCTTCCGCGCGTTTCTTCAGTCTCTCTTCCGGCGTACTCACCATCGATCACCCCGCCTATTATACGTTCGTTCGGGACGGCTGCGCCAGGGTCGAATGACACGAAGAGGCCGCGGCCGAATGTGCGACGCGGCGGTGTGGTATGATCACGTGAAACAGCGAGCGCGGTGACGACATCCCATGAAGCCCATCGACCTACTCGGCAATCCGTTACATCGGTGGCAGAGGAACCGGAAGTACGGGGCCGAGGGCGCCGCCGAGAAGGTTGGGATCGCGCTCGAACGGTACGTCCAAATCAGCGCGTTCACGCCGATGACCGACGACGAGATGGCAGTCATCGCGAAGAAGACCGGGTTAAGTATGGATACCCTGAAGGCGTGGACCGATCATCTGCGAAAGAGGGCCGCGCCCCCCCATAGCGCCCCACCCGGATCCCCGCCTGTACGCGTGGGAAACCGGCCTCCCTGGGGCTTCTAGAATCGCGCCGGAAGACGTGAAGAGGCCGCATCCAATCGACGCGGCGCCGTGTTCGGCACTACTTTAGGAACGTGGTGATGTCCGCGCCCTTCGGAATCAGGTAACTGACCGCCACACGCGTGGTAACCGACCCCTTGTTGGCAGCCATCTACACGTACCCGGTGCTCCGGAAGGCAAACTCCGTCCTTGAAGTTACAGTTCCACTTCGCCCCACAGCGTGTGTGCCGCGTCCGAGTAGAGCGAGTCAAGTTTCACCGCTCGATATTCCGGATCGGCGTTTAGCGTATCGAAATGCGCAAACTTGTCGATTTCATAGATAAACATGCGATTGGGGGTCCCGGACGTCATCGACGCATAGTACCGGAAATTCCGCCCCCCGTGCTTCTGAATCACCGCCTTGCCTTGCGCAGTTCGGCCTTTGCCTTCTCCTTGTTGTCTGGATGAATGTGGAACGTCGCGTGTACAATCATCGCTTCCCCCCTTTTCACAAATAGCGACGACCACATACTAAAAGCCGTGTAGCATTCGTCGCAAGAAGAGTTTTCCACATCATTCCCAGGCTCCTCCGGCAGTAGTTAAGGTCCGGCCCCTGTTCTTTTGGCGACGGAAACTGGCGCGGAGGCGGGCCTCGAAGTCTGGGTCTTCAGGCTGGAAGGCGGCCATTGTCTCAGTCATCGAGAAAGCGCTCGAGCGCTTCCTGGTTCGCCGTTTCCCGGATGAGGACGCCACGGCGGTGGGACAGGATTCATGGATGAAGCCGCAAGCCCTTGGTCACCTTGTCAACGGGATTAAGGAGAGCAAGCAGGCGGTGGCGATGACGCGGCTGAGCGGCCATCGGTTCCAGGCGAACGAGGTGCGGCTGTGGCTGAGCGTGATCGCCTACAATCTGGGGAACCTGTGGCGGCAGCTCGCACTGCCGAAACGGATCGACACCTGGCCCCTGACGAGCCCACAGCACCGCCTGATGAAGACGGGTGGCCGTCTCGTGAAACACGCGCGCTACTACTGGTTGCTGCTGGCGGAAGGACACCTGACGCGGACTCTGTTCGGGGCGATCCTACGACGGCTTGTTGCCCTGCCTGGACCCGCAGGGTAAGCAAACACTGTGGTTGCAGACAGGTCGAGCGGCGAGGACGGACAGGTGTCTGAGAATTCGCACGCGGGCGCGGAATTGCCGGTGTTGGCGTGCTCAGGACGGGCAGACCGGGCTCTTCTGGGGCCCGGGCTGGAGGAAACCGGGTGAAATCCACCAATACAATGTGGGCAGGTGCACACTGAAGAAGAGTCGGAAAGCCAAAATTGAGATTCCGGATCAATCCACGCCTGGCGCGTCTTTCGGACTGTGGACGGATTTGACCTCGACGAACGCGTTGCGACCCTCCGAGCGATTGAGCACAACTATTCAGACCGGACGGATCATCAACTAGGACGTAGTTCCCGGGAGGTCGGTCGTGCGGCTGGGAGTGGCGTATGCGTTGGTTTCTGTGTTGGGGTTCGACGTGGCGGTGGGGATTATTCTCTTTGCTGCCGCGGGGAGGTTCGATCTCCCAATGTTCTGGGCCTATCTTGCGGCGCTGCTCGTTCTTTGTCTGCTGGCCAGCATTGTCATCTTTCTGCGAAGTCCCGATCTCGTCAAGGAACGGATGCACCCCGGCAAGGGAGAGCGCGACCCATTGACGGTGCGAGCCATGTTGGTACTCTGTACGGCGCAATATGCAATCGCGGGTGTTGACGTCGGGCGCTATCGTTGGACGGGGGCCGTGCCCCTTGGACTGCAGGTAGTCGCGCTGCTGGGCGTAATCGCCGGCCTCGCCTTCGCGTTCTGGGCCACGGCCGTCAACCGGTTCTTTTCGTCGGCCGTCCGCATCCAGGCAGATCGGGGACAGCAAGTCATCACCTCTGGCCCCTACCGGTTCATACGGCATCCGGGGTATACGGGCGCATTGGTCTACTTGTTATGTGGCAGCGTGGCGTTGGGATCCTGGTGGTCACTCGCGCCAATGCTCGTTATGACGGCGCTGATGATCCGCCGCACCATGATCGAGGATCGGATGCTCCAGCACGATCTCGCCGGGTATTCCGAGTACGTCCGGAATGTCCGGTACCGCCTCGTGCCCGGGGTCTGGTGAGATAGCGCGTTCGCTCCAATGACGATGCGGCTTGCCGTGGTCTTCTCCGAGCGCAACCGGGCACTTGCGTTGGGCCTGGGGGGAAGAACTGCGAGAAGGGACGTTGTACTGGGTGCGCGAGGACTGAGTTGACGGTGGTGCTCAGGTGGCGCCTCGTACGCTGGACGCGACGCGACGGGCTGTGTGAGCCGCGGCCAGAGGGAGTGCGCCGAAATGGTTCCAAACGGCCCTGGCTGGCGCTCTAGAGAACCATGCACGCGATATCATCGCGTTCACTCCATGGCTCCAGCAACACATAGATCAACTCAACGAAGCTCTCGGTTTCGAGGTCGAGCTCTCCGGGCGCGAGGAGGAGGTGGGGGCGTTCGCGGTCGACCTGTACGGTAAAGAGATCCAAACAGGTCATCCCGCTCTCACGATCCCATCACCTCCTGGGCCATTATACGTCCGTTCGCGAGGGCGGCGCCAGCTGTCAACCGACAAGGGAAAGGGCCGCGCCCCGACGCAGCGACGCGGCCCGCCTTCCGTGTTGCTAGTCCGGTTTGAGGTCAAGAGATGCTTTGCCGTTCTCCACGTTGAAAGGTACAGAGTTGTGCTCATGCGTAATCATCCACCTGCCGTCTACCCTTCGGTAACAAATAGTCGTGCGGTACCACATTCCGATCTTCGCTCCGTCTGTCCGCGTCCCGTTGACCCCACTGAGGCCGTGGCAGAAGGCCATGTCATCGCCAGCAGCGACGCTAAGGTCACGAATCTCAAAACCGATTGGGCCTGCGAACGATGAGAACCACGCGTCCGCCCGCTTTCTGATCGCATCCGCTCCAGTATATTGCAGGGGATTGACAACATCGAACGACACGACATCCGGCGCGCATCTGGACACGAGTGCGTTGACGTCCTTTGCCCGGATGGCCTTGACGCGATCCTCGATGAGTCTGCGGACGTCTGCTACGGTTCCGGTATCTGCGCTGGTCACGAACTGTCCTCCCGGCGAGTATGGCATGTTGTGGAACCCTCTCGTCACATAGTCGAACGCCCTGGTTGGAGATCGACATGCCCCGTACCGCGATTGCCCAAGGCTATTCCCTCGAATCGACGAGCATGTTCTGCCACGACGAAGAGGCCGCGCCCTGAATCGACGCGGCCTCTCTTCCCGCTGTCTGGACCGGACTAAACTCTGGGAGGTAAGTCGAACCTAGAAGACGCCCGGAATGCAGTCGCCGCCGTCCTTGTCGTTCCCGCCAGCACCAAGCCCCATTTCACCTTCGTGACAGTTGCTTTGAATGTCTCCGTTCGAATCATCCGCACTCGCGATTCCGACTCCGGTGCCACTGATCGAGGCACCGCCGTAGGATAGCGTGAATCCCGGCAAACCGAACGCAGCCACCACACCCAAGACCCCTACCAGAACCATCCGCCGCACTTTTATCGCCCCCCGGCACGCCCGGCAATCCGGGCACGACATTCTTTGGGCTAGGTCATGCCCAAGAGACGCTGAACGCAGACCGCTCCCCCCAAGAAGAGCAACGAGAGGCCGCGCCCGATTGCGACGCGGCCTCCACGATGCGCGCCGGACTACCACCGCCGCGCTCACTCGTCATCTATTGCGGATTACTAGCGACGGAGCATCGCTGTCATCTCGGCTTCGCGTACTCTGCCATGCCGCTAATATCAATGACGACGACCGGTGCAGTTCCAACCACCCACGCATCGTGCCCCGGCGGAAGTATCGACACATCACCTGGTCCGAACTCCGCCTCGCTTCCATCGTCCATCTTGACATGCAGCCGACCTGATACATGATAGCTCGTGTGGGCCGCCTGACAACTGTTCGTTTTCATGATGGGCTTGAGGGATTCCGACCACTTCCAACCCGGTTCGAATGTGCCACGCCCAAACGTCATCCCGCCGAGTGTAATCAGTTCAAGTTTCCCTTTTGGAAAGGTACGCGTTTCGTCTGGAGAGGCATGGTTCTTCTTCTGCATCGAAGCCATGTGACTCCCTCCTTCTTGCGGCGGTCCGCCGCGCCAAGTCTCTTCTCGCAGATGAGGGGTACCACTCCTTCGTATTTGACTCCTCTTCCGCCCTGCGAAATGAAAGACGAGAGGGCCGCGCCCTGAATCGACGCGGCCCCTCGTGCTGTCAATTCACGCAGCGGTTAGTGTCGCCGTTTCAGGTGATCGATAGGAGACGCCATCCTGAACTTCTTTAACACGTCGGCCTTCGTCAGGCCGCACAGTTCAGCGCCATCATCAGCGTGCGGTGCCGGAGCAGTTGCCGCGTCAACTCGAGATCACCTGTTTGGATCAGGACCCGCGTACCAAAGTAGTGTCTGAGTGCGTGCGCCGACACAAGCCGCGACAAGCCCGCTCGACGGCTCACGTCATGCAGCAGATGGGCGACGGAATCGGGGTGCAGCGGCTTGCCGTTTTTCGCCGTGATGAGGTAGTCATCGGGCAGCGCCCACCACCGGTACTTCCGCACCCACTCCTTCAGCGCGGTTGCCGACTCCGCCCCGAACGGCGCAACATCATCGACCTCGCCCTTGCCGACGACGCGGATCGTGTGGTTGAGGTGATTGATGTCACTCACGCGCACCCGCAGTAGTCCGTCAGCCGCAAGCCCGTGTCGCTGTACAAGGTAATGAGCACCCGAAGCCTCGTCCCAAAAAATCCGTCCCCGGCGTGCTTGAGCAGCCGGTCCACGATCTCATCATCGGGGGTGCGCGGCAGCGTTTGGGGCGGCCTCAACTTGACCCGCAAGGGCGACTTGTCGAGCAGTTCGGTGTCCACCATCCATCGGCACAGCGTCTTAATGTAGCGGTACGCCTGATGCACCGTGCTTGCGCTCAACCGCCGTTCGACCCGCTCCTCACCGTCGGGCAGGAGGACGCTGCGTTCTTGCCGCCGCAACAGGTCGAGATACCGTTCGACGACCTCGGGCGTCAGCCGCGTGATCGGCGGGCTTGCGGGCTCCACGATCCGCATACTCATATCGTTGCGATCCCGGTCGCCCACGGCGAACCCCACGAGCCGTGCGAAGCGGCGCAGGTTCGTCTCATAGACAATCATCGTCTTGCGGGTGCAGTTCGCGACCCGCCGACTGAGCAGAAAGTTGTCGATGACGCTCACGAGATCGGGTTTCAAAATCGCGTCTGCCTTTTGCACGTTTTTGACCCCTTTTTTCTCCCCGTGATCGCGCTGTAACCCTTGCTGTATAAGGGTTTGGTCGGGGCGCCCGGACTTGAACCGGGGACCTTCTGCTCCCAAAGCAGACGCGCTACCAAGCTGCGCTACGCCCCGATTTATTCGGCTCTGCGAACACATCCCGCTCGCCACGTGTTGCCGCAGCGATTACGTGCCGTGGTCATTCTACCATACCCCCTCGCCCCTTGTGCTCCTTCCAACGCGCGGCAGCCGCC
>DATGJN010000039.1 GCA_035295165.1 bacterium | reverse complement strand
CAGCAGCAGCCGCCCCGCTGGTGTGAGTTTGCCGCGTGCCCGGCCCATAAACGCCTCCCAGAGTGGGGCTTAGCTGCTCTGCCCCACAGGAACGCTGGAAGGCTCTCATGTGTCAACAACCTATCTGGGAACTACAACTAGTGCGCACCACGATGCCCGAGCTGGACGATTTGACCGTCACAGCCGTACCGTGAGCGGCTACAACCTCAGGTGGGGCGGCAAGCGTTAATTCCTTCCTCTTTTGCCAGCCAACGCGATAACTTGGACGCACGAACTCGAGAGTGTCCCGCTTTGGTCAAGCGATGACTTGAGAACTCGTTGAGCAACCTCTCGGTTGGCCGACGGGTTGGTGGATTAGCGCCCGGCCGCTTGAGGATCTCCTGGTATCGCCGAAGTCGTTTTCGAACGTACGCTATCCCTTCGGCCGAAAGTTGTCTTGCAAGACCGTCTGGAGTCTTTAGGAGAACCTCAAGATGGTTCTCCTCGAAGTGCTGCAACGCGTGATAAACGTTCTTATAGTTTGGATACGGGTACTTGCGCCACCCGAATCGTTCTGGCGCCATCTCGTAGCACCGCACAAAGATGTCTTCAACATCGACGAAACATCCGATTCCCCCTAGCTCGTATACTGCGAGCGCGATGAGATCCGGATTGTCGACTTTCGAACTCATTTAGTTCTGGCCCCCTATCTTCTTGGGCGACTTGCCCGTGTTGACTGCCTTGCGCCGACGCCTTAGTGGCCTTACCTCGGCGTGTCCAAAATCAGGAAGACCATACGTACCCCGCCCCGTCCGAACGAACCGTCCATTTGAGCGTTGCAGGCGAACGATCAGGGCATCTCCGGCGATGGGGCGTCGGCCTGCGCTCCTACAGCGAGCCGTGGCTGGACACGTCCGGCGCCTCGCCGGTCGGCGACCTCATGCTGAACATCCTAGCGAGCTTCGCCCAGTTCGAGCGCGGCTTGATCGCGGAGCGTGTCCGTGCAGGCATGGCGCGCGCCAAGCGGCAAGGCGTCCATGTCGGCCGGCCGCCGTCGCTCAACGGCGACCTCGAAGCGCTGCGCCCCGCGATTGCATCCGGCGCTCTCTCACGGAGAGCCGCAGCCAAACGGCTCGGGGTCAGCGTATCGACGGTCAGCCGGTCACTGTTGCGAAAGGGGGGTCCGCTCCCGCGGCCGTTGGGGGCACCGCGGCCGTCCTAGCGCAACGTCGCGCGTGTGGCGGGGTGCCGCCGGAGTGCCACCGCTCCACCTCCCGTCGAGAAAGGACTTCCTTTTGCGACGTTCAGCAGGCGACTCCAAGGATGCAACCGCCGCCTGGGGCGAACTCCTCATGCTGGCGCCGCTGCACGCCGATTTTATCGTCTGATCACCGAGCCGGCTCGCGTTGACAGCCTGTGCGTCCCACCCAGGAACGGACCCGCCAATGTGACGGACCGACAGGGCGGGTCCGCCGTGCTCACAACGACGGGGGTCGGTCTGGTCGCCACCGCCCCCCCTCGCCGTTTCTGGTTGATGCCGTAGATGGCAAAGGACTCACCGGCCGCTGGCGTCTTGCTACTGGGCCTTAGAACCGTCCTGCATTAATCCTAACCTACCGTGGGTGTTCTCCTCTACCTGCTCCAGCATCGCCAAGAACGCGTCGACGGCGTGAGGATCAAACTGACCTCCTGCTTCATCCCGAAGGTACTGACGAGCGCGCTTCTTGGACCAGGCGCGACGGTATGGACGGTTCGACGTGAGGGCATCCCACACGTCCACCACGGCGAAGATCCGGGCAGCAAGTGGGATGAACTCGCCCTTGAGTCCGCGAGGGTATCCCGTACCGTCCCATCTCTCGTGGTGACAATACGGGATGTCCAGAGCCGGGCGCAAGTATGGGATCGGCATCAGCAGGTCGTGCGCAAACACGGGGTGACGTTCCATCATGGTCCGCTCTTTGGGGGTCAGCGGCCCAGGCTTCAGGAGCACTGTATCGGATACGGCGAGCTTCCCAATATCGTGCAAGAGGGCTCCCCGTCTCACGTGGACAAGTTCTGTCTCCGCGATCCTCATTCGCTCGGCCAGTCGCACTGTCAACTCCGTGACCCGCTGTGTGTGACCCTCCGTTTCCTTGTCCCGGAGTTCGAGGGCGCGAGCCCAGCCTTCCAATGTCGCATCGTAGGCCAGTCTGAGATCGCTGTTGGAACGCTGCAGCGCCTCGAACTGTTGCGCATCGCTAATCGCGATCGCGCCCTGGCCGGCGAAGGCATCGAGGGAATCTTGCCACTCCTGGTCGGAGGTTACAGGGACCCTGTGGAACAACTCGAGGACGCCTTGCACCAATCCTTTCGCGACAAGAGGCGTGCCGATGTACGTAGTGAAGTGCTCGGCTGCCAGCAGAGGAGCCTTAGCCAGCTCACCGGGCGCCTCACCCAGGCCCGGGATAGTGACGGTGCGACGTTCGAGAACCGCCCGACCAGCGTAGCCTTCGCCCATGCGCAGGTGCGTGTGTTGCAGAGCAGCCGTGCGAAACCCGCGGCCCGCAGCATAGTCCAGTGTCTGAGTGTGAGGATTGAGCAACAGCACATCCGCAGCATCGACTCCGAGTTGTGCGGTGACCTTGTCGAGGAGGACATCGAGTGTAACCCGGAGATCCATACTGGCCGTAATCGCCATATCGATTTCACGGAGAGCCCCAAGACGCTCGAACTGGCGCTGCAGTTGTTCCTCAGCACGTTTGCGTTCACTGATATCGCGGGCAATGGTGGAGAGAAACTCGACGTCGCCGCTCGGCGCGGAGTGCGCGATAATGACCTGAGAGACCGGAATCTCCCTACCATCGCGGGTTGCAAGAACGGTTTCGCCACGCCACGAACCGTCTCGCAGAGCCGTGGGGATCGCTTCGTTTGCGAGGAACTGCCGCATTGGTTCATGAAAGGCGGCGTTTATCGTCAGAGACGACACATCCTCATAGTCGCCGATCCCCAGCAGGCGCCGCCCGGCCCGGTTCAAGTAGAGACGCCGCCCCGTTGGATCAGCAATACCCACGAGATCGGAGGTGGCCTCGATGATAGCGGCGAGCCTTGCCTGCGCCTTTTCCGCCTCCTTGCGCATGGTGATGTCCTGCTTGATGGCGATAAAGTGGGTGATTCGGCCAGTGGCGTCTGCGACCGGGGTGATGGTCTCCTCCTCAGTATAGAGGGTGCCATCTTTCCGACGATTGACGATTTCGTCGTGCCACACCTGCCCTGCCCGGATGGTCTTCCAGAGGCGCTCATAGAAGGCGCGGTCTTGCCTCCCCGATTTCAGCACCCTGGGATTCTGGCCCCGCACTTCCTCGAACGCATATCCCGTCATGCGGGTGAAGGCCGGATTGACCCACTCGATGGCGCCGGCCTGATCTGTAATCACGATGCCGTTTGCGGCAGCCTCCAGCGCCGCAACCAGCAACCACACCTGCTGTTCGGTGCGCTTGGGCTCGCCGCACTGAAGGGACGAGACTAATAGTTTGCTGCGATTGGGAGGTCTCTGCACGCAGATGGGCGCCCCCGGTTGTTAATCACTAGACGACGGACAAGTCACCGTATACAACTACTGGTAACTTGCCCACGACTTGTCTGGTCTAGACGGCGGAGGCGTAAGACTGTGTCGCCTCCTGCCAGCGGCTCTGGACAACCCGCGCATTTTGGAGGGTGTCGACCACACTCCGCTGCACAACTGGGGGTCTCGCAGCCCTTGCTTCATCGATGAGCTATGCGGGCTTCGGTAGTCCCAGCACCACGCCCTCTGCCGTCAGCAGGGGCCACTCTCTGTCCGCGAGGCGCATTCGACTGGCCACCTGCAACTCTCGCAAGAGCCGGTCGATTTCGTGCTCGTTCGTTTGGTCGAGCAACTTGGTACTTACCAAGAGGTGGAACGTTTTGCGCGGGACGCTGACCTTGAAGACCCAGGACCGCTGAGCCGACCATTCAAACTCTTCGATCACGCTCCGAGGGAACATGGCCGCAAGGTAGTCCTCCACTACGTGACACGCCGGGTGCAAAGCCATCGGTGATGTCCTATGCGGGGTCGCAACTGCTCATGAGTATAGTCGCTAGTGTCGCACCTTCGGCCGCTTGCTCGGCCATGATGCACACGAGCTCGTGGGGCAACTTGCGCGTCTTGCGCGCCAAGTGGCGATAGTGGTCCATAGCGCCGGAAGACAGCCCCAAAACACGCAGTAGATCAAGAGAGTCCTCAAATCGCTTGCGACGCGCCACGCCGATGGCGCTCACATCGCGCCTCTCGCTCGCGCCGCCGCTATGCGTCACTGCGACTGCTCCGGCGGTCGAATGACGTTGCCACGCTTGCATGATCGTCTCTCCCACTCTCCCAGAGGCGGTGTCGTCTATCTGAATACTACTAATCACCGTAACGCTTCAGTATCAGGCGGCGGCTTGATCGCGTTGCACCAAACTTACAACGAAGTTAAATGTCCAAGCGCGAGACCTTTGTCATCCCGATATCATCAAACGAGGTATCTTATTCTCATCGCACTGCCTACGCGTTCGACGCTTTGATTGAGCCTTTGGAGGTGGCACCACCGTGAGCGCCGAGCGTGCCCCCTGGAAAATCGTCGTGTTGGCGCTGACTGCCGTGGTTGGTCTGGGACTCGCGATCGACGGAGCCCACACACCGGCGCTGAACCAGACGCTCTCGGGGATCGAGCGCGCCGCCACGGCGGCCGGATCGGCCGGGACCCGTGCCACGGGCGGCTCTGTCGCGCCTGCCTCTCCCGACGACCGTGCCGGTGGCGGCCCGTCAGCCGTGTTACCGGGCCGTGGAGATGGCGCGGGCCCCGACGGAGAGGCGGGGGAGCGCGGAAGCGCCGAACGCGGCGAGACACCCACACCCCCATTGCAGACCACGTCAGCCGGGCCGGCGTCCGGGTCGCCGTCTCCGGCGGTCGGTCCGTTGCTGTCGCAGATGTGGTATGCGTCGCGCGCCTATCAGGTGTATCCTGCGATCCCGTCCGCGCAGACGGACCGCGCCCTGACCGGGTTTCGGCTCTCGTTCCGGGACGTGAGTCCGACGACTGAGGAAGTCGCGGTGACGAACCTCCAGGACAACACGTCCCAACCCGCCACGTTCGATCGTACCAGCCACCTCTACTTCATCGAAACGCGAATGGGGGACGATGGCGTTGATGGCGAGACAAACCTTTCCGACGACGGATTCGTCCTCACCGATCCCCAGGGGCATATCATTGGTCAGTAGCGCTGGACCCAATAAGTCGCGTATCATCGCGCGTATCGGGACTGCGCTGGTCCTCGGGTTCTTCGGGTATTGGGAACTTACAACTCCCGGCGAATGGACGGGTTACGTACCCCACTTCGTCGAGCCGTTCGTTTCGTCGGTGTCGCTCGTCTTGCTTCATGGGTGGATCCTGTTCATGCTCGCGACCGCGGCGCTCGTTGACTTTCTTCCATCGGTCATCTCATGGATTACGGTCGCGATGATGACAGAGGTCGTTGTTGGTCTGCTGCTGACGAGAGGAGACACCTCGGTTCTCATTCGCGACGTGGGTGTGCTTGCGCTGGCGCTCGTATGGACGCTTGAGTGCCAACCGTTGATCGTACGAAACGAAGGCCTTGAGAAAGAAGGCCCGCACCGGGTCGTCCCGAATCGGCTGTAGAGACGAGCACGGTTTCGAGAAACGGGGGGAGCCTATTGCCACTTCATTTTAACTGGCGGGTCGAGTTGCACCCGATTATGGTTCACTTTGGAGTTGCGCTACTATGTCTTGCGCTGTTGTTCGATATCGTTGGTGCTGTGTGGAGATCCGAATCCTTCCGTAGTGCCGGTTTGTATACCCTGGTCGCCGGAGCGGTTGGCACGGCGCTGTCGGTGCTGAGCGGCCTCGTCACCCCGGAGGCCCGGGAACGCGAAGGTGGCGATGTGGTGCAGGCACACCTGTCCGTGATCCAAGCGTTCATCAGTGGGCGGCGAGTGGAAGTCCACAAGCATTGGGGATACGTGCTGTTGGCCGTGGTCATATTGTGGCTGGCCGCGAGGATCGCCGTCCACCTGAATCAGTTGCGTCGCCCAGGGCTCGCGATGATCGCCGGGGTATTGACACTCATCGTTCTCTTCATCACGGGATACTATGGCGGAGAACTCGTGTATCGCGAACGCGGACGAGGCGGGGACGCTGGATTCACGGCCCCTGCACCGCAAGCGGTTCATCGAGGGGCACTCGACATGCGGTGACAAACCGCAGCGCGAACCACTAGTCTAACCAACTCACCGCAGCTTCCTTCTCTGGCACCTTCGCGCGACGCAGAAGGGTAAGCAGAGGTCGCTCGCCTCGCATCTCAATCCACCCCCTCCCGACAATCTGCTACTCTTACTTCGACGTCGTCCTGTGACGACACAACGAGGAGCGCGAAACGCATGCCACAGACCTCTCACGCCGAGCGTCATTTCACCGCCAGTGAGTCCGTTCGCGATGTGGTGATTGGCATGTCAGACGGGTTAACGGTACCGTTCGCGCTGGCGGCAGGCCTATCCGGCGCCATAGCGTCACCGGCTATTATTGTGACCGCTGGACTTGCGGAAGTTGCGGCGGGTTCCATCGCCATGGGCCTCGGTGGGTACCTCGCCGCGAAGAGCGATGCCGAGCACTTTGCGAGCGAACACGGGCGGGAAGTCCGCGAGATTGAGACCGTGCCTGATGTCGAGACCGAGGAAGTGCGCCACGTGTTTGCGGAGTACGGCCTGACGGCGGAGGAAAGCGCACCCGTCGTCGACGCGCTCAAAAGACGCCCCTCGGCATGGGTGGACTTTATGATGCGGTTCGAACTCGGCCTGGAGAAGCCGGACCCAAGGCGGGCGTTAGCCAGCGCCCTGACCATCGCGACGGCGTACGTGAGCGGCGGGCTGATCCCGCTCGTGCCGTACATGGTGAGCACACGCATCCACGAAGCGCTCGTGGCATCGGTATTCGTCACACTCGCCGCACTGGCGGTGTTCGGGTATGTGAAGGGACGCTTCACAGGCGCACACCCCTCGCGGAGCGCGGCGCAGACTGTGCTCGTCGGCGGATTGGCGGCCGCGGCAGCGTTTGGACTGGCTCGTCTCGTCTCGCCCAGTCACTAACACGGTGTGAACGGACTTGGTCAGAAACAGAACAGGCTCCGAGGTGCGCTTCGGAGCCCTTCAGACTCTACCGCGGCGGTCACATCACGACGATGAATCCTGCCATGTAGCCTTCTTTGCCTTGGCCCGCGTTGCCCTGGTCCATCGCCCAGTGCGACGGGCCATCGCACTGGAGGGCACAGTACCATCGGTATGTACCGGGCTTCGCGACGGTGATGGTCGCGGTCGTGGTGGCAGGTTGAACCTTGGATCCCACCTTCGTGCCACCCTTGATCGTGAGGTTGAGGTTCAGAGCAGGAGCCGTGATGGAGTGCTCCCCGTCGTCGTAGCTAATCACGGTCAACCGTGCCGGCGCGCCCGCTTTCACGACGAAACTCGACGGCACAAACGAATCATGCCCCTTGCCGTCGGGCCCCGGGAGCGCCCCCGGCAAGATGTACAGCGTAACCGCCTGCTCCTCGGCGCTTGCACGGCCCACAGGCCCCGCCAAGAGAGCCCCTCCGAGTCCTCCTGCGACTACGGCCAACACTTCTCGCCTGCTCACGAACTTTCCCACCGGCCACCTCCGCGTCGTACAGCACTCGAGATTCAGGACAAGCTACACGCAGTATGCCAGTGCGCCGAGGCATGCGCATCGGGCGCGGACCTGATTTGACGAGTTTCACGTGTCGTCGGCAACTGCAACGGGACGAACGCGAGCAGCACCGGTGCCGCCGGGCTCGTGGCCGGCCCTGTTGGGCGCATAACCGAGCAGCCGCAACCCATTCAGCACGACGATGACCGTGCTGCCTTCGTGGCCGACGACCCCAAACGCGAGCCGCAGGCCCGTAGCGAGCACGACGGTCACGAGGACGGCGACCACGCTGAACGCGAATACGAGATTTTGGGCGATCACGCGGCGCGCCCGGCGGCTGAGCGCGATGGCATAGGCAAGCCGGGCGAGATCGTCGCCCATCAGCACGATGTCGGCGGTCTCCATCGCCGCGTCGGTGCCGGCCGCGCCCATCGCGATCCCGACGGACACGGCGGCCAGGGCCGGCGCGTCGTTCACGCCGTCGCCGACCATAGCGACGGGACCCGCCTGCTCAAGTGCCTCGATGGCCCGGGCCTTGTGCTCCGGCAGCAGATCGCCGCGGGCGTCGTCGAGGCCGAGCTGCGCAGCCACCCCAGCTACCGCCTCCGCGTGGTCTCCGGACAGCACAACGAGACGCTTAATCCCAAGCGCCCTCAGCGCCGCCACCGCGGCGGCGGCCTGCGGTCGCACGGTGTCGGCGAGCGCGATGATGCCGCGGAGTTGCGTGTCGCCCACGAAAATCGGCGTCTTGCCCTCGCGGCGGAGGGTCGCGAGCAGGACTTGGGCGCAGCCCGGTATCGGCACTCCCTCGTCTGTCAAGAACCCTTCGCTACCCACTCGTACGAGCCGTTCCGCGACGGTGCCGCGCACCCCGCGGCCGGTGACGGCTTCGAACGCGTCCGGGACGGCCGGTGCGACGCCCCGATCGCGGCAGGCCGCGACCACTGCGTCGGCCAACGCGTGCTCCGAACGCTGCTCCAGCGCGGCGGCGGTCGATAGGAGCGATGCTTCGTCGCCTACCAACGGCACGACATCTGTCACGATCGGACGTCCCGTAGTGAGCGTGCCGGTCTTGTCAAACACCACGGTGTCGACGGCGGCGAGACGTTCGAGGTACGCGCCGCCCTTAAACAAAATGCCGTGGCGGGCGGCATTGGCGATGGCCGACAGCACGGTCGCTGGTGTCGAGATGACCACCGCGCACGGAGACGCGACCACGAGTAACGTGATGGCCCGATAGAACGCTGCGGCCGCTGGGACGGCGTGTCCCACAAGTACGAGGTAGGTTACCGCGGCGGACCCGATCACGCCGAGCGCGTAGATCTGGCCGAACCGGTCAATGAGTCGCTGCGCGGGCGGCTGCGCCGATTGAGCTTGCTCGACCAGGGCGATGATGCGGGCGAGCGTCGTATCTTCCGGGCCACGCGTCACGCGGACCTCCAGGCTTCCCCGCTGGTTGATCGTTCCCGCAAACACGTGAGACCCGGCGCTGACGTCCACCGGGATCGACTCGCCGGTGATCGGCGACTGGTCCACGCTCGAGGCTCCGCCAACGACGGTGCCGTCGGCGGCGAGGCGTTCCGCCGGCCGCACGACGACGATGTCTCCGATGCGGAGGGTGTCCGCTGGCATGAGTACCTCGCCGTCGGCCCGGCGGACGAGCGCCTCCGCCGGACGCAGCGCCATGAGACACCCTGTGTCAAGCCCCCAGTCATCAAGCCGGTTTGGGCGCGGGGATGGTGAGGCCTTGTGCGGTCGTATGGTGGCTGAGTTGGTAGGGGGTCGAGGATTGCCAACAGCGCCAGAGGACGCGGAGCCACGCTTTGGCCAGAATGCGGATGGCATGGGGATGATCGCATCCTCGCGCGAGTGCGCGCTGGTAGAGACCCGCCGCCCAGGGCGAGGCGTGACGGGAGTTATCCGCGAAGGTGGTGATCGCTCGTCGCAGGCGTTTATTGCACGCCCAGCGGAAGGTGACGGTGCGGTGCTTGCCGGAGGCCTGCGTGACCGGCGCGACACCGGCTTCGGCGGCAAGGTGCTCCGCGGAGGTGAACCGCTGGCGTTCCTGCCCGAGTTCGGCGAGGATCTGGGCGGCGTTGATGCAGCCGGCGCGGGGGAAGGACATGACCAGCGGGCCGTCCGGATGCGCGGGCAGCGCCTGCGCGATCGCGCTGGTCAATTTCTGGATTTGGGTGACCAGGGGGACGAGCACGGCGACCAGCGCGCGCACCACTTCGCCCAGCGCATCGGTGTCCGCGTCGCCCCTGGTGGTCGTGGGCGCGCGCCGCAGCCGATCGAGCAACGTCGGCGCGGACCGGCGGCCGCAATAGCTGTGGCGGCCGAGAAAGGCGGCGAGCCGCTTTTCGCCGAGGTGTTCGGCGCTTTGGGGGGTCGGATACCGCTCCAAGAACGCGAGGGCGATGGCGGAGTCGACGTCGGCGAAGATGTGGGCGGCCCCGGGCCAGAAGCTCTCCAGCACGGCGCGGAGCTGGTTGGCCAGGCCGACGCGCGTGGCGACCAAATCGTCGCGGGCGCGCACAAGGGCGCGGAGCGCCCGCGTCTCCTCGGACAGGGGCTGGAGGGGCCGGAAGCGGTGTCCGTCGGTCCGGAGCAGGTCGGCCAGGATGAAGGCATCGCCGGCGTCACTCTTGGCCCCACTCATACCGTAGCGCGGCCGCGAGGCCTTCAGCACGTTGGGGTGAATCGGGACCACGGGGAAGCCCCACTCCACCAACGCGTCGACGACCAGCCCCGAGGGCCGCTCAATCGCGACCGGCAAGTCCGCAGGGGCGGCAACCCGCTGCAGCCGACGCCGCAACGCGGCGAAGCCGTCCGCGGTGTGGGGCACGATCTCCTGCCACAGCACCTGGCCGTGCTCATCGATCACACACACGCTGTGGGCGGCACTCGCCCAATCACATCCGATGTAGTAGGACATCCCTGCCTCCTTGATCGAAGCTCTCCAGTGCTGAGAGGTCCTTACCGGTCGCTCACTAATTGGCGCTTGTGCCCTGTGCCGGGCCTGGCGCATCACCCTGTGGCCGGTTTGGACCTCTTTGCCCTTCCGAGGGAGCGGGTCTCATGCTGGCGGTCGAACCGCAAGCGAGCTAGGCCCTCCTCGGAACGGCACCAGAGGCACTCCCTTCATCCGCACATGACCGCGCTCTTTCCTCTTCTCTCCTGGAGGGTACACTAGTGAGCG
>DATGJN010000038.1 GCA_035295165.1 bacterium | reverse complement strand
CTTCCGAGGGAGCGGGTCTCATGCTGGCGGTCGAACCGCAAGCGAGCTAGGCCCTCCTCGGAACGGCACCAGAGGCACTCCCTTCATCCGCACATGACCGCGCTCTTTCCTCTTCTCTCCTGGAGGGTACACTAGTGAGCGGAGCCGGTTTCCCGCCTCCGCTATAATAGGGAGGTGACGATCCCTCATTCTTCCGCGACCGCGCCCGAGCCGTCTCCGAACGGCAACGTGGCGGGCGTGACGTCCGGCTCCGGGCTGACCGAGAAGCTCGCCGCGCTCCCCGACCAGCCCGGCGTCTATCTCATGAAGAACGGCGCCGGCCGGGTGGTCTACGTCGGCAAAGCCACATCGCTCCGCTCGCGCGTGCGCCAGTACTTCCAGCCGGGCCACACCGACAGCCCGCGGATCCTCCATCTCATCTCCAAGATCCGCGACGTCGAAACGGTTGTCTGCGCCAACGAGGTCGAGGCCCTCATCCTCGAGGCAACGCTGATCAAGCGCCACCGCCCGTGGTACAACGTGCGGATGGCCGACGACAAGGCGTACCCCTACCTGAAGCTGACGAGCGAGCCCTTTCCGAAGATTGTGATGACGCGCAAGGTCGTGCGGGACGGCGCCAAGTACTTCGGGCCGTACCCGTACCACGAGCCGAAACTGGTCGGGCGAACGATCCGACTGATCCGGCGGTTGTTCAAGCTCCGCACCTGTAACCTCGAGATCGACGGCTCGCTGCCGCGGCCGTGCCTCGACTACTACATCGGGCAGTGCAGCGCGCCGTGCGTCGCGTGGGGCGGGACGGCCGAACAGTACGCTGAGCAGGTCCGCCAAGCCGGGGAGTTCCTCGAGGGCAAACAGGAGGGTCTGCTCGACGGCCTGCGGGCTCAAATGGAGGCCGCCGCGGAGGGGCTCGATTTCGAACGCGCCGCGCAGCTGCGGGATCAGCTCCGCGGGATCGAGGCCCTCGGCGAGAAGCAGCGGATCATCTCCGCCGGCGCCGAGGATCGAGACATCCTCGCGCTCGCCCAGGACGGAGACGAAGGATGTGTGCAGATCTTCTTCATTCGGGGGGGGCGGCTCGTCGGCCAGGAGCACGTGATGCTCCAAGGCACGCGGGGCGTGCCGTCGGCGGAGACGCTGTCCGCATTCATGAGCCAGTTCTACGAGGTATCCTCTGCGCCCCCCGCGGAAATCCTCATCCCCGAGCCGATCGCGGACCGCGAGGTCATCGAGCGGTGGCTCGGCGAACGGCGGGGCGGTCGCGTGACCATTTCCCAACCGCAGCGCGGGGATCGGGTGCGCCTCGTCGCGATGGCCCGGGAGAACGCCGCCCTGCACCTCTCCCAGGAGCGCGCCCGGCGGGGCGACCAGGTCGGCCCGGGCGCTCGGGAGCTGGCCGGCCTGCTCGGTCTCGACGCGCCGCCGGTGCGGATCGAATGCTACGATATCAGCAACTTTCAGGGCGGCGAATCGGTCGCCTCGCTCGTCGTCGCGGAAGGGGGTCGGCCGAAGAAGCGCGACTATCGCCGGTTCCGGATGAAGTACACGGACGGGCCCGACGACGTCGCGATGATGCGTGAGGTGCTGGAGCGCCGGTTCGCGCAGGCGAGGCAGGAACAGGAGCGGCTCGACCGTGACGAGCCGATACCCGTGAAGTGGGCGGCGCTTCCGGACCTGATCGTGCTCGACGGCGGGCGCGGCCAGCTCGCCGCCGCGCGCGAGGTCCTGTTCGAATACAACCAGTCGATTCCGGTGATCGCGCTCGCGAAGCAGCAGGAGTTGATCTACGTGCCCGATCTGTCGGAACCGCACGCGCTTCCGCGGGATTCCCAGGGGCTGCAGCTGCTGCAGCGGCTGCGGGACGAGGCGCACCGGTTCGCCAACGCCTACCATCAGACGCTGAGGGAACGCCGGATCGTCTTCTCGGTCCTCGACGAGATCCCGGGCGTCGGGGAGCGCCGGAAGAAGGCGCTGATCCGCCGATTCGGCTCCGTCCGCAACGTTCGGACCGCGACCGTCGAGGAGATTGCCGCCGTCGAGGGGATCGGCCGGAAGGTCGCGGAGCGCATCCATGCGTTCCTGGCGGAACATCCCTCCCCGCATGGAACCGCGTGACGCCGGGGGGCGGTACCCGCCGGGCGGCGCGTGGCTCGGCGACCCCGGCCCCGTCACGCTTGGCTCAACGTTTCGGACGATGTTCTGGCTGGCGATGGCTGCGGTCGTTCCCGGGCGCTCGGTGACGGCCGACATCGTGTTCGATCCCCGCATGGTCTACTGCGTCGCGGTCGAGCCGGCTCCCCTCGGCGGAACGCCCGTGGCCTGCGACGTTGCGATCGCACTCGGCCATGTCACGGCGACGATGACGGTCGCGGAGCAGCAGGGCGCCACGATCCTGGACGCGGACCGCGTCGCCGCGGCGGTCGTGCACTGGCGTTGCGTCGGCGAGGGTGAGACCCGGGTGGAGACACGGCTTCGGGACACGACCGCCGGGGCGCCATGCGGGCTGCTCATCGTGCAGCGCCCCCGCGGGTGACATCGGCGCGTCGCACGCGCGGAAGGTCCGCACGTCGGCGTGGAACCAGGGTGGCCGAACGTCCCCTGTGCGGCACGAACCGGCCAGGGGGCAGAAGCAGCCGCGTGCTCGTGCTGGACGCGTTTCCGGTTGGGGGTACGGCGTGTCTCGAGTCCGCGCTCATCGAGGCCGCCGATCGCGTGAACATCGTGTAGCTCGCGGTTGCGGTTCACACCCGCTGTCGTGCACCAAGACCGGTGCGGCTGCGGCCGCACCGGCCAAGCGATGGGTCTCGTCGCCCGCACCGCGGGCACCGGCTACGCGTCGATGCAGAAGCCCACCGTGCGGAACGCCGCCCGTAGCGCGGCGGCATCACGGGCCACGGCCGCAGCGTGCTCGCCTCTGAGGAGGAGGCGTGCCATCAGCTGGGCGACGTGGGCCATCTCGGCCGGCCCCATGCCCCAGCGGGTGACTTCCTGGGTGCCGAGCCGCAGGCCGTTGTAGTCTCCCGCGACCGCCGGGATCGGAAGCGGGATCCCGGTAGCCAGGATGTTCGCCGGCTCGAGCCGGCGGGCGGTCTTCGTGCCCCCGCCGAGCGGTCGCGCGTCGACGGCCACGTGGTGGGAGCGTGTGTAGCCCATGCGCTCTCCCAGCACCGCGAACCCCTCGGCGCCGAGCGCGGCGCCCAGCGCCTGCGCGTTCTCGACGCAGCGGCGCGCATACGCCGGGCCGTGCGCCAGCAGGTCGGCCTCGGCGACCGCGAGCGCCGCGATCCGGCCGAGATCGGTATTCGCGGACAGGCCGGGGTAGGCGATCCGGTCGAGCCGCTCCGCGATGCCCGCGTCGTTCGTCAGCACCACGCCGCCCGGCGGCCCGCCAAACGACTTGTACGTCGACATCGTGAGCACGTCCGCCCCGTGATCGAGCGGCGACGGGAAGGCGCCGCCGGCAATCAAGCCGGCGACGTGCGCCGCGTCGAACATCACTCGTGCCCCGACATCGTCGGCGATGCGGCGTACCGCGGCCAGGTCGTAGGGGAAGAGCACGAGGCTCGCCCCGACCAGCACCACCGCGGGCCGGACGTCCCTGGCCCGGCGCGCTAACCCGTCCACATCCACGTTCATCGCCACCGGGTCGAACGGAATATCGTGAATGGTCAGGCCATAGAGCCCTGCGGCACCGTGGGCGTGGTGCGTTGCGTGGCCCGCCGCGGATTCGGGCACGACCATCACCGCGTCGCCCGGGCGGGCGATCGCCATGAAGGCGTAGAGGTTCGCGAGCGACCCGCTGAGCACCCGGATCTCTGCGAACGCGGCGTGGAACAGCGCGCGCGCGAGTTCGGCCGCGACGACCTCGATTCGCTCCGTGTCCGCGAGCCCCGTTTCGTACTTGTCGCCCGCGTACCCGAGGCTCGGGCGGGGTCCCAGCGTGCTCCCCATCAGGGCGCGCGCCCGCGGACTCATGATGTTGGTGGCGGCGTTCAAGTTGATGCAGGTATCGTCGGTCCACCAAGCTTGATGCTCGACCCAGTGCTCCACGCGGGCGACGAGCGCAGCGGGGTCGAGCACGGCGGCCTCGTCGGCGAGCCGAGCGTACCACGCGTCCGCGGCCGAGGGCACCCACGGCCGGCTCGGTGGCGGGCCGACGCGGCGCTGTTCCGGTGCGTCAGTCATCCCGGGTCTGTCCCTCGCGCTCGAGGGGATCGCGCGCCTCCCCGAGGCTGGCCGGCCGCGTCCACACGATCGCCCACTCGCCCGCCACACGGAGGGCGGCGGTTCCTTCCACCGCGAGCGGGGGCCGGGGCCGATACCCCTCGTCCAGCAGGAACGCTCTCACGAGCCGTACCTCCAGCGGGGCCGCCGGGTGTGCGACCGCACGGATCGCGATCGCGCGGATCGCGTCCTCCGCGGCGTCGGGGGGCAGCTTCACCGCGGTGCTCTCCGCATCCTCGCCCTCAAACGCCAGGGTCGGACGGCCCCACGCGGACGTGTAGCAGTGTTCACCGATCCACACGGCGGCTTCGAGGGGGCCGGTGTCTGGGGTGCGCCGCTTCCACTGCAGGAACAGGTAGGCGCGCGGGTCGGCCGGGACACACGAGCGTGGGTTGGCGACCGTCTCCAGCGCGACCTGCCGTGTGACCTCCAACGCACTGACCCGGTACGCCCACGGGAACCGGTGCATGACCCCTTCCCGCGGCTCATCCGCGGACTGCCCCCACGCCGGCGCGAGGGCGGCACGGAACGGGCACGACACCCGGTCGGTGACCATGCCGTGCCGGCCGGACACCTGCAGCACGGGGTGCCCGCCGAGGGCGCGCGCTCCGCGAAACGGCACGACGCGGTGGCCCGGTCCCTGGTACTCCTCGCGGGTGATGTTGCCGGACGCGTCCCACAGCGCCCGGTACACCCACTCGATGTCCGTCGTGTGCCCCCACTTCGCGAGCAGCCCCGTGAGATCGGTGCCGGCGTCCTCGTGGCTGAAGACGACGTGGTACTCGATCCCCCGGAGCGGGCCGGTGGCGGGGTCGCCGGAGCCCGTTCCTCCGTGAGGATCGTGCCGCAGGTCCGGCACCGCGATCGGGCGATAGAAGAGGAGCAGCGGCGTGTCGGTCGAGACGCTGTCGAGCGGTCCGTCCATGTCCCGGTAGTGGAGGATGGGCGCGTACCGCCAGGGTGCGCTCTCAGGATGGGCGTCGGAGACGGTGAACGTACGGATCCCGCCGATCTCCACGACACTGGTGGGACGCGCGGACAGCCCGACGTCGATCCGCAGACGGAGCAGGTGGGTCCCCCCGGAGAGCCGGCCGAGGAGACGCCGGTAGTCGACACGTTCGTCGCCGCCTGCCAGGATCACTTCCTGGCGGGCGTTGCCGTCGACATCCAGGATCACCACCGCGGCCTCGCCGTGGGCCCACGAGGTGCCCGGCGCCGCCATCGAGAGCTCCACCCACGTCTCCCCGGACGCGCTCGTTGCGAACGCATGCTCCCAGGCGGTTCCAGGTTCAATGTGCGGCACGGCGTTCGGGTTCGTCAGGGGAGGTCAGCGCTCCGGTAGCGGCCGGCGGCGCGCGTGTCTGATATGAAGCCTGCGCGACACCCGCCACGTGCGTGACGCGACCGCGGGACGCCGGACCCCAGGCGTCACCGCCGATCGGCCGGCGCGGCCGCGGTCGACCGCATCGGCCCGCCGATCTCCGCCAGATCCGAGCCATGGAACGCGAGTGCCCGCGCGAGGCGTACGTGCACGCGTTGTCCCTCGCTCAGCGCGGCGCCTTTCTCCGTGAACATCCGGAGTTCCCCGACCTCTGGGCACTGGAGCAGCACCTGCAGGTAGTGTCCCAGGTTGACGACGCGGCGGACTTCGACGGCCGCGCCGTCGGGCGCGACGACGAGGTCTTCCGGCCGCACCGCGACCGTGGCCTCGCTGCCGTCTGGCCAGGTCCGATCCGGCACGGCGAGCTGCCAGGGGCCGGCCGTCACGATCGTCCCCCCGGACTGCGCGTGCGTTCGGGCTTTGATCAGGTTCATTGTGCCGATGAAGTCGGCGACGAACAGCGTGCGTGGATACGCGTACAGCGCCGTCGGCGTGTCCACCTGCTGGAGCACGCCCTGGTGCATGACCGCGATCCGGTCGGCGATCGTCAGCGCTTCCTCCTGGTCGTGGGTCACGAACACCGTCGTGATCCCCACGGTGCGCTGGAGCTGCTTGACCTCCTCGCGCATGTGCACGCGCAGCCGGGCGTCGAGGTTGCTGAACGGTTCGTCCAGCAGGAGAATCTGCGGCTCCAGGACGAGCGCCCGGGCGACCGCGACCCGCTGCTGCTCTCCGCCGGAGAGCTGGTGGGGAAACTTGCGGCTCGCCTGCGGGAGACCCACGAGCGTGAGCGCGTCCTGGACCTTGCGCTCGATTTCCGCGTGTGCGATCCGGCGGATGCGGAGCCCGAACGCCACGTTCTGCTCGACCGACATGTGTGGCCACAGGTTGTAGCGCTGGAACACCATCGCGGTCGGGCGGCGCTCCGGGGGCATCGCGGCGATGCTCTTGCCGTCGATCTGGATGTCGCCGGAATCGGGCGCCGTGAACCCGCCGATCATACGCAACGTCGTCGTCTTGCCGCATCCGGACGGGCCGAGCAGGCACATGAGCTCCCCGTCCCGCACGTCGAGCGTGACGTCGTGCACGGCCGCCTGCGTCCCGAACCGCTTCGTCAGGTGGTCGAGCATCAACCGCGCCATGGGGTCCTCCGGAGCCTAGAGGCTGTACCCGGCCGCGAGATACCCGGCCCGCAGGTACCGTTGCGCCAGCAGCAGCAGGACGACCGACGGCAGCGAGAGCAGCACGGAGAACACCGCGCCGACCGGCTGCGGATACCCCAAGACCAGGGCGTACATCATCACCGGCATCGTGATGTGGTTCGGGGTGCCCACGATCAGCGAGCCCTGCGCTTCATCGAACGCGGCGATGAAGGCGAACATCGCGGCCACGATCAGCCCCGGCATCGCGATCGGCAGCGTGATCTGGAAAAACGTCCGCAGCGGCCCCGCGCCGGCGTCCCGGGCCGCCTCTTCGAGGTTGACGTTGATGCCGCGGAACGTGCCCGTCGGGATCCAGATCATGAACAGCAGCGTGTTCACGAGCTGGATCAGGACCACGCCCGCGAACGTGTCCATTAAGTCGAGGCGGTAGAAGAGGGTCGCGATGCTGACGTACAGTCCGATCTTGGGGAAGGCGTTCGCGCTGAGGAACGACAGCAGCAGCACGCGCCGTCCCGGGAACTCGAGCCTTGCGAACGCGTACGCGGCCGGGATGCAGATCGCCGCGGACAGCAGCGTCGCAGTCGGGGCGCTGAGAAAGCTCATCCGGATCGATTTGCCGACGTCCGCGTTGCCGAGGACGTAGAGCCACCACTTGAGCGAAAACTCCGGGAGGAGGTTGGGGAACAGCCACGTGCCCGCGAACGCCCACACGAGCAAGGTCGCGAGCGGCCCCAGGATGAACGCCGCCAGCGCGAGAAGCGCGCCGATCCCGACCGCGCGCCGCAGCACACCGACCGCCCAGAACCATGGCGTCCTGGTCATCGCGCCGTCCGTTCCCGGCGGCTCACGCTCGCGACGTAGACGACCCCCACGACCGAGGCGAGGATGAACGCGATCACCGCCATCGTCACGGACTCGGCGCGCCGCAGGTACTGGGTGAGGTAGGCTGTCATCGTCACGCCGAGCATCTGTGGTGCGTTCCCCCCCACGAGATAGGGGATCGTGAACGAGCCGAAGACCGCGATGAACAGCAAGGTCAGCGTGATCATGGTTGGGGTCGCGTTGAGTGGCAGGATCACCGCGAAGAACGTGCGGAGCGGCCCCGCGCCAACGTCGCGGGCGCTGTCGATCAACGCGTCGTCGATCGCTTGGAGGCCGGCGCCGAGGATGAGCACCGCAAACGGGATGCTCACCCACACCTCCGTCAGGACGATGCCGGTCGCGTTGTACATGAGGCGCGGAAACTGCTCGATGCCCACGCGGTAGAGCAGGGTCGAGACGAGCCCGTGCCCCACGAGAAAGGTGATCATCGCGAACGAGGCGATCACGACGGGCACGAACAGCGGCACCATGAACAGCACACCGAGCAGCGCCGTGCTCCGCGTGCGGACGAACCGGAGGTACAGGGCGAGCGGATAGCTCAGCAGGAACACGGCCGCCACCGAGACGAGGGTCACGACGACGGTGAAGACGATGTCGCTCCTGAGGATCCGCGTACCGAGGACCTGGGCGTAGTTGGCGAACGGGGTCGCCTCGATGCCCACCGGCGGCTTGAGGGTCTCCACCACCGCCGTGATCGCGGGCAGGATCACGAGGAGCCCCAGCACGAGAAGGGGAGGGAGCACCAGGGCCAGCCCCAGTGCTCCCTGCTTCGAGATCTTATGCACGCGCACGCGCGCCCCCCCGGACGCCGCGTCGGCCTCCCGCGTTAGCCGCCTCCTGCGACCTTCTCATGCCACAAGCGCAGCATGTCCGCGAAGTACTTCGAGTTCGGAAGCGGCGCGTACGGCTTCGCGACGTCCGCAAACTGCATCTTCACGCTGTCCGGCATGTACTTCCAATCGACGCCCGGATAGCCGGAAACCCCGCTGATCACCAGCTGTTGCGCCTCAGGGGTCAGCAGCCAGTTCAGCAGCGTGAACGTCCCCTCGAGATGCCCGGAGCCGACCGGCGCCGTGACGGTGGAGTCGCCGCCGAACAGCGGTGGGCTGATCTGCTCGAGCCGCACCGACTTCGGGAGCAGGCCGCGCTTCAGGTAGTCCGTGCCCATGTCCGACCAGACAGGCGCGATGTAGACGTTTTGCTGGGCCAGCAACTGCAGCACGGCGACGTTGCCGTTCGGATGGAACCCGTTGTTGTACATCTGCGGCTCCAGGCTCTTCAGCATCTGCCACGCGGGATCCCAAGCCGCCTCCATCTTCTGTTCGTATCCGCTCCCGGTGTACTGGGCCATCTGCGCGAACTTGTAGATCACGGCGACCATGAACGCCTGGCCGGAGCCGCCGGTGTTGGGGTCGCAATACGTGAACTTCCCGGGGTTCGCCTTGATCCACGCCAGCAAGTCGTCGAGCGTCTTCGGCGGGTTCTTGACGAACGCGGTGTTGTACGCGACAACGACCGACGATCCGCGATAGGGCATCCCGTAGTAGTCGGTGGCCTCCAACTTCTGCGTCGGGACGTGCGCGAGGTTCGGGATCAGGCTGTTCGTCAGCTTCACCCAGAGGCCGTTCGGGGCGCCTTGGGCAACGAACGACGGCTGCGTTTCCCACAGGTCCACGTCCGTGGGCCGTCCGGCTTGCTTCGCGGCGAGGATCTTGTCGAGCACGCCCTGCGACCCCTCGCCGTGGAGCAGCGGCACAAAGTTCGCGCGGTACTGCGGGTAGCGCTTGCTGAACGCGGGCAACAACATCTTGTTCCACAAATCGAAGATGTTGGTGTCACCGCTGATGTAGACGTTCAACGTCACGGGGCTCTGCGCCCCGGCGCCGCGGGGACCGGCAGCCCCGATGAGAAAGGCCATGAGCGCGATGCCCACCACGGCGGCAATTGCGCGTGTCCGGTTGGCTCGTTTCATGATCGTGTCGTCACCCCCTCGTCGACCTGAAAAGCGGCGATGCGTTTGTCTTGGAGCTTCCCGGGAACTGGACCGCCCGGGTGAACGGGTCACACAGGATGGCAGGGGGATGATTCGAGATGCTAGCGTTCCTCCCTGCGCCCGCCGCAGGGGTTCCCGAACTCTTCGACGTTTCATCACGGAAAACGCCGCGGGAGGCCCCGAGCTTTACACGGTCGTGACAGCACCATCCCGCCTGCCGGCATGTTCGCCTCACCCGCCCGCCGGACCCGGCCGGCCGTGGCACCTTGCGCTCATCCTTGGCCAGGCCGCGCCTGGGGCTGACCGGTCAAGGCGACGAGTCGCCGTGCCTCGGAGTGCGCGGCCCCCGCGTACGCCGGGAACAGGTGAGCCCGATACTCGTGGATGACCGTCCCGCGGTAATCTCGGAGCAACCGGAACACCGACTCCAGCGGAATCGCGCCCCACCCGACCGGAAGGTGCAGGTCTCCCTTGCCGAGCGGAAAGGTGTCGGCCGGAGTTTGCGTCCGGTAGAGGGTGAAGTTTTGCAAACGGAGCGGATCGTAGCGCCCGAAGTTGTCGTTCACGTGGACGTGGCGGACGAGGGGCACCGCTTCCCGGATCGCCTCGAGGAAGTCGAACCGGAAGTGGGCCGCGGCCAGGTACGCGTGGCCGACGTCCAGCGTCAGCACGACGTTCGGCCGGTTCACCCGGCGAACACACTCGACCACCGGCTCGAGGCGCTCTACCTCGATGTTCTCGATGCCCAACAGCACATCCCCCGCGTCGTCCGAGAGGCGCCGGATCGCGTCGACGAACGCCGCTTCGTCCTCGGCGTTCGGGCTGCGCTGCTCGAAATGGATGACCAGCACGTGGCCGCCGACTTCCCGCGTGAAGCGAAGCGTGGACCGGGCCAGCGCCAGTTGCACGTCGCGATTGGCGCGGTCGCGAAGGTCCAGGCTGCTCGGACTGTGCACGGAGTACCAGAGTGGATGCCGGGCAAGCTCCGCCAGCGCGTCTTGGAGGATCGCTGGGTGGAGTTGCCCGCCGAAGATCATCCCGGTGCCGTCCATGCTGATCTCGACCGCCTCATACCCGACCCGGCGGACCAGCGCCAACTCCTCGTCGCGGCGCTCCCCGCCGCGAATGGACATGCCCAACCTGACCATGCGGTTCCTCCCGCAAACGTCGTGCCGCGCCGAGCGCCCTGGACCCTAGGCGCCGATCCGGAGGTGCGCGGTCCCAGCACCAGGTGACTTCGATGCCCCTCGTCGTGTTCCCCGGCAGGAACGGGCCGCAGCGGTAAGCTCTTGAGGCCCGGGTGATAAGATGAAGCGGATGACACAGACATCTTGGCGCGGCGATCTGCGATGGAGCGCCGGCGACGGAGCGTCCGATGGCCGGTGACGGCGTTCAACGCGGGACAGAGTCGGCGAGGAATGAGTACGGCGCGCATCTCGCACGGCAGCTCCGGGCTCGCGTGATTGCGTGGCCAACGCCGCCGCTCGATAGCGACGACGGCGTGTACGCGATCAAGATCGCCGGGCTCGGGGACGCCGCAGCGGCCCTCGGTGTGTCGGGGCGACAGGCCGGGCTGTGGGTGACGGCGGACCGGGGAGGCGACGCGGTGGTCCTGTCCGGCCCCGCGGCCACGCTGCTCGCCTTTGGCGAACACCCGGCGGCGCCTCCCGGCGCCGCGGCCGTCGCCCGCGCTTTGGACCGCTTTCGGATGCCGCGACGGACGCTTGAGGCCGGCGGGCGCGTCCTGAATCTTCTGGGTCGCCCGCTGATCGTCGGCATCCTGAATGCGACGCCGGACTCGTTCTATGACCAGGGGCGCTACTTTTCGCACACCGCGGCGCTCGCACGCGCCGACGAAATGGTCGCGGAAGGTGCCGACGTGATCGAAGTCGGCGGCGAAAGCGCGCGCCCGGGCGCGCCGATCGGGCAGGATGAAGAGATCAAACGAGTGACGCCGCTGATCGAAGCTCTCGCCGTGCGGCTGTCCGTCCCCGTGGCCGTGGATACTTACAAGGCCGCGGTCGCCCGGCGGGCGGCCGCAGCCGGTGCGGTGATGATCAACGACATCAGCGGGCTCGCCGATGTCCGGATGGCGGAGGTGGCAGCGGAGACCGGCGCCGCGCTGGTGGTCATGCACATTCAGGGACGCCCCAAGGAGCGCCAGCTCGACCCACGGTACGGATCGGTGATCGACGAGGTGTACGCGTTTCTCGAGGACCGGACCGAGCTGGCGCGCAGGGCCGGCCTGCCCGCGGTGCGCCTGATCGTGGATCCGGGATTCAGCTTTGGTAAGACCCCGGCACACGACCTCGAAGTGCTGCGGCGGTTCGGTGAGTTTCGCGGCCTGGGCTACCCGGTGTATCTCGCGACGTCCCGGAAGAACTACATTCGCGACGTGCTCGGCTTGCCGTTTGAGGAGTTGCTCGAGGGTACGGCCGCGGCGGTTGCGTACGGCGTCGCGCAGGGGGCGCATCTTGTGCGCACCCACGACGTCAGCTTCATGCGGCGCGTCGTCGCGATGACGCAGATGATCACGAGACCGCTCGCGGCCGCCGGCGCGGATTCCGAAGCGCTCGACGCCGGTGACGCACGACGGGGGTGAGGACGTGACACGAATCCGCCGGACGATCCGCGGACACAACGGGCACGCACCTGTGGGGACCGGTGTGGACAAGCCGGCCATCGAGGCGGCGGTCGTCGCGTTGCTCCGGGCGATCGGCGAGAATCCCAAGCGCGAGGGCCTCCTTGAGACGCCCCGACGCATCGCCGACGCGTACGAGGAGCTGTTCGCGGGACTGCACAAAGATCCCATGGAGCTGCTGACCGTTGGGTTCGACGAGGAAAAGCATAAGGAGATGGTGATCGTCAAGGACATTCCGTTCGCGAGCCTCTGCGAGCATCACCTGCTCCCGTTCCACGGCGTCGCCCATGTCGGGTATATTCCGAACGGCCGGATTGTGGGAATCAGCAAGATCGCGCGTCTTGTCGAGATCCTGGCGCGGCGCCCCCAGGTTCAGGAACGCTTGACGTCGATGGTGGCCGACATGCTGATGGAGGGACTGCGCGCCAGAGGGGCTGCCGTCGTGATCGACGCCACCCACTTGTGCATGACCATTCGGGGCGTGAAAAAGCCTGGAAGCCGCGTCGTCACCTCGGCGAATCGGGGTATCTTCAGAGAGAACCCCAGTACCCGGGCCGAGTTCATGTCCCTGGTCCGGGGGTCGTGAGAGACGCCAGCTCCATCCTGAAGACGTTTGACAGCGAGACGGCCTCTGCTATGATAGGGGAGTGCGCGCCGGACGCCGCGTTCGGCGTGGCGCCGCCGGCTGAGCAGCCGGGATGTTTTGGTATATAATGGGTACTGATTGGAGCGCGGGAGTAGCTCAGAGGTAGAGCGTCTCCTTGCCAAGGAGAAGGCCGTGGGTTCAAGTCCCATCTCCCGCTCCAGTTACACACGAGGCGCGGCGACGTAGCCAAGTGGCAAGGCAGGGGTCTGCAAAACCCCCATTCGGCGGTTCGAATCCGCCCGTCGCCTCCAGCACAGTACAGCGCGCGCTACGCGCGATCCCCGCAAGCCGCGGGGATCGTGGCGTTTTCCGGCCTTGCGTTTGGGCTCTCCGCAGCGACGCGGGGAAGGGGCCCGGATGGGTGCCGCGAACGTATCGCCGGGCGAGTGTCGGAATCGGCAGACGAGGCGGACTTAAAATCCGCTGGCCGGAACGGCCGTGTGGGTTCGACTCCCACCTCGCCCACCAGGAACAACCCTGTCGTATCATAGCCTCGCTCGCGCGCTGGGGCCCCGGCACCGTTGTCCGGGTACCGGGGCCCCACCGGGTATCCTCACTTAGCGGGCGATGAGATGGCCCGTTGCGAACAAGACCACGCCCATCAGCAGAAGCAACGCAAGGAACATGGCTCTCCCTCCCGATTGCGTGCCGTCATGTCGCCGCTATTTTCCCCAACCCGAGGCGTTTTGACACATCGACCCGCCGTCGTTGTGATCGGGGGCCCGGATTGGAGGGACGTTCGGGCGAACTCGGGCGCAAGAACGCCGCAACCCCGTCCGTGCCGACGAGGCGAGTCTGCGGGAGTCGTCTGCAGCCGAGCTGGGTGATCAGAAGGTCTCGGGCGACGCGGGCCAACCGAGACCTTCGCCACACGGCACGCGAACCCTAGGGTTGCTGCGCGGTCCCGACGATGTCGGCAAGCCTGCGCTCGAGATCACGCATCCGTCGGCGATACTCGAGTTCGACCGTCACGGCTTCTTGCACGTACCCCAACACCGCGGAGTCGGCGGGTTGTTGAGTCTGCTGCTCCAGGGTCCAGGTCAAGTCGGCGAGTTGGCGGGCTAGATCCTTCAACGGCATCGCTGCTCTCCTCCCGTGGGTGACGCGCGGTCGATTCGCCTGCCTGAATCACACTATGCCCAAGGTCCTGTGCATCGAGGCACGATTGGGTCGACACGTGCACCTTCTGCGCCGTCTCGTGCAAACCATTGTCCCGCGGGCGGCGCGCTTGTCACGGTATCAGTCGAGCAACCGAGGCTCCCAGAAGGCCAGCACACTGAGAAGGATAATGACGACCACGACAAGTTCCAACCGGTCCTCGGTCGTGACGGTACGCCGAACTCCGATCTTACTGTCATGTGCGGACAGACTCGCAGAACGCTGAGCGATCGTGGGTGCGTTACGCTGCCTACCGCGCGCTGATCGTACCATGCGCGCTGACGAACGCGTGAGAACGAAACGTTTAAGGGAGGATTAAGAATTATCGGTGTACGACCTGATACCCGACTCCCCGGCGGTGCACTATCCTCAACACGGGCAGGCGGGGCAAGAAGCCCACAGGGGGTAATCGGTGGCAGGCGACGTCAGGATCCTGTATCTGGTCACCTGCCGCCACTGCGGGGAGCGGATGACCGTCGGAGACGCGGATATCGCGGCCGTCTTTACAGACGCGGGCGCCGCGGAGGCCGGCAAACGGATCCTGCGTGAGCAGCCAACCCAGCGATGTCCGCAGTGTGGCGTGGAAGGGGCCTACGGGGAAGGTGACCTCATTGTGGGGCGCCTGTATACTTGGGAGTAGGGTGGGGCCCCGCTCGGGGAGTTGCATCTGATCAGCACCCGGTAACAGGTCCGGCGGCGTCCTAGCTCGAATAGGGTCTTCACCCGATATTTTTTACGCGTCTCGCGCGCGATACTTGGGGCCGTAGGGCTTCGAGCGGTGCGGGGGAACGAGAGACACCGGGCGAGTCCAAGCCATGCTCCAAATTACAGGGGGTGGCCGATGGGGAAAATGGTGAATAGACGAGACGCGTTGGCTGTGGTGGCGGGAGGCTTGGGAGCGGCGCTCATGGCCGGGCCGATCAGCCGGGCAAGCGCTGCCGATCAGCAGATGACCATGTACGTCTTCAGGGGCGTGCAGGGCATCTTGGGGCCGGACGGAAAGGGCCACGACGCGATCGTTCCGCCGAACTTTGTCGTGAAGGTTGGCGTGCCGGTCCATCTGTCGATCATCAACTACGACGAAGGGGCGCACACCATCACATGCAAGGATCTTGGGCTCGACATCCAGATCAAGGGTGGGAAGCAAGTCGGTAGCAACGTGGAGCCGGTGACGACGACGGCCTCCTTCACGGCGTCCAAGAAGGGGACGTTCCGCTGGTACTGCGCCCTTGCCTGCGACGCGGGAGGCCATGGCTGGGCGATGGAACAGGGCTATGCCGGCCCGAGCAAGGAAGGCTACATGGCCGGATTCATCGTCGTGATGTAAGCAAGGCCGAATCTACAGCGTCGTTCGGTCCGGGGCGGGGGGCGCACCCCCGCCCCGACGTATGTCCTGCGTATGGGGTCCAACATCGGACGTCCGCCCGATGCCGCGGAGACAGACGTCGTGCTACGGTGGGTGCGAGATTGCAGGAAGCGATCAGCGCGACAAAGTGAGGGGTCATTATGAAGCCGAGCGAGTGCGACCGGTGCGGTCTGCGGGCGGTCCGTCACGAGTTGGAGCGGAACGGCATTATTATGCGCTTTTGCGACGACTGCTATTGGGGTGAGGTGAGTGAAGCGGGCACCGAGCCCACCACCCAGGAGCCCGCGGGGCGGAAGAAGCCCCCGGAACCGACTCAGCCGACGTAGCGTGCTCGCGTCCGCGCGCAGCCAGGTTGATCCTCCGCCAGAGCGCGGGTGGCGCTTCGGGTGCGCTTCATAGCTCTTCGTTCCGCAGCACTGTCACCGGTCTGACCCGTCCCCGTCTGTTCCCAGGGCGCCCCGGGACGCGGCCCCTTGCGGCTGCCACAGCACCGACGCCACGGGATCCGCATCGCCTCTCAGCTCATCTCCGTGACCGCTCCGTTCGCGTCTAATCGGGCCGAATCTGGGCACCTTATGAGATACGGCGGGTCGCGTCACGCGAATCCGGCGCGCCGCCGGTGAGCGGTTTCCGAGATCGACAGCGGAGCGTGGGGGGTGAGCGCCGTGAACCTGTCCGTCCGTGTTCCACATCGCGCCATGGTCATCGCTGGTGCCATCGCGTGCGCCGTTATCGGTTCGATTGCGAGCGACGGGCGGGCGGCATCCCCGGCGCTGGTGACCCGGGTCACGGCGGCCGAAACGAGCGAGAACGTGCAGGTGTCCATCGTGTCCTCGGCGCCGGTACGGTACCAACTCGTCAAGGTGCAGCCGAACTGGATCGTGCTGGAGATCGCGCCGGCGAAGCTCAAGATTCAGGCGGGCACGCTGCCCTTTGCGGGAGACGTGGTGAAGCGGATCCGCGTTGGGCAGTTCTCGCCGCAGGTGGTGCGAATCGTCGTCGAGATGGCACGACCCTCGCCGTTTCGCGTGATTACGTCGCGCGCGGAGGTGGAGGTGTTCGTGGCCGTCCCGGAGACGATGCAGCGTCCCGTGGGCGCCACACACGCGGCGAGCGCATCACCGACACCGAATCGGGGGCCACAAGGCCCTCTCCTGCGTCTCCACACCGTCCTGCCCGGAGAGGGGATCGGTCCAGTTCTGCTCGGGATGCGCATTCAGGATGCGCTGACCGCGCTTGGTCCGGCGAAGAACAGGCAGGTGCTCCCGGACGGCAACACGCTGTACGAGTGGTTTGCCCCGCCTAGCAACAGTGGTCTCGGCCTGCGCGTCACGGCGGCGGGGATGGTGTACCGAGTCTGGGCCCTTAACGACGACCAGTATACAATCGGGGGCGGCGTGCACGTCGGAAGCACCGAAGCCTTCGCCCGCGCCGCGCTTGGGGAACCGTCCCAGGTCGTGGCGGACCCGTCGCGGGGCATCAAGACGTTGAACTATTCGGCACTCGGATTATGGGTGGCGATCCAAACAGACCACCGGTACGCGTACTACGGCAAAGTCTTTGAGATCGGCGTGACCCAACCACAGGCCTCCTCGGCCGGGCCGTAGTCCCGTCAGGCCGGAACACTAGTGCATTGTCCGAAATGTATTGATACTTAACGATGGGTGGTGTATGCTCAATGCATGAGCCGACCCCCTGCGCCACTGATGCTGCGGGATGAGCACCGAGCGGAGATCCACCGACAGCTGCGG
>DATGJN010000037.1 GCA_035295165.1 bacterium | reverse complement strand
CTTTCCCTCCAGGCAAGAGCTCATCAAGACCATCTTGCGTGCCATCGCCGAGTACAATGTCGATGCCAAACCGTTCGCGTGGACCTACACGGGAGATCCGCTCCGTGTTATGTAACCGTACTTTCAGGACGCTACACTAGTGCTCCGCCAATTTGGTTTGGCGCAGGTGGGATGATGGGGGGCAACCGGACGCCCCATACGTCGCTGCAGCGGAGGCCCCCATGCACCCGCTCACCCTTCGTCGCATGCGCCCCAGCGAACAGCGCCAGCTCCAGGCCAAGCTCCGGACCCGCACGCTGCCCATGCGCTTGTACCAGCGCTACCAGATCATCGCCGGAGCGGCGCGGGGGCGCACCGTCCCCGTCATTGCCGATCGGCTGAGCTGCCACGCGCAAACCGTGTACCAGTGGATTCACCGCTTCAACACCTCCGGGTTCGAGACGTTCGAGCGGCCGACGAACCCGTGGGGCCGGGAGCCGATTCTCCTCGGCCCGCAGATCCGGGAGCTCGTCAAAGTCGCCCTCAGTCGCCCGGCCGATCTGGGGCTGCCGTTTACCGAGTGGTCCACGGGCAAGCTCACCGCGTACTGCAAGCACCGGGGCCTCTTGCCGCCGATCACGGATGAGTGGGTCCGGCGGGTGTTGCGGCGGGAAGGGGTGACGCCCCAGCGGCTCAAGACCTGGAAAGCGTGGCCCGATCCGGCGTTCGAAGCAAAAAACGCGCATCCTCCGTCTCTACGAGCGGCGGCCGCGGGGCGGAGCGGGGATCTGTTTCGACGAGTGGGGCCGCTGGAACTGCACCCGATCCCCCGGGTCGGGCTGGCGCGGGTGGGCCACCCCCGCCGCCAGCGGGCCACGTACCGCCGCACGCAGGGGACCGAGCAATTCCTGGGCGTCTATGACGTGCACGGCGATTGTCGGATGGGCACGTGCCGGCGCCGGAAGACGGCGCGGGATGTCTTGGCCGCCTTCCGGCGGCTGCGCGCCTGCTACGCAGCGGATCACCGTCGTCCCCCAGCCGACGTATGCGAGCTGGTTGAATCTTATCGAGTCGCACCTCGGCACGATGCGCCGGTTCACCGTGGCCGGGTCGGATGATCCCACGCATCTGGTCCGCCGTCGTCGCATCAGCCGGTACCTCACGTGGCGCAACCACCGGACGGGCAGCACCACCTGCCCGCTGTACCTATTCCGATCAATCAAATTGAACCGGCACTAGCCTGACAATCAGACAATGCGAAAGGAACACGTGCATGCCGAACACACCAGCTATAATAACAACGACCTGGGTCCCGCGGACCTCACTCGACTCTGGAGCACGTATTTGGGGCTGAAAGAGCCCGTTGGACCTCGCGGGCACTTCGGCGATCTTCGGGCTTTCGGCGATGGCCTCATCCGTCTGCGAGGTCTCCTCGGAGGGATCGCGGGCTGGTTTGGAAGGAGCGCCCGGTATCGCTTCCTCGGGTCTGAGAAACGTAGCAAGGCGGGCCGCGCAAGGTCTCGCAACCTCAACTCCCGCGCGGGCTGTTGTTCGGGGCACGGTAGCTAGCAAGTTGCTAGTGTCCTGAGTCGAAAGTTGATTCCATAATTCTGAACCCCGAGGTGGTGATAATACAAGCGAATCTCACCAGACCATGTTAGCGGATCTCTGATTCAGGACACTAGATGCTCGCGCAATTGGATTCAGGGTTGGGCGAACCCCGGACAGCCTACGCCGTCCGCCCAGCTTCAAGCGGCGACCAACCACGGAGCCCGGAATCTTCGATCCGCGGCGTCGGGCGCAGTCTCCAATGCGCTTGGCGCGGTGAGCCGCCTGGAGAATTTCACTCCGTCCCGTCCGTCACGTCCCAACCCCGCCGATCCGTTCTCTCCCACCGTACCCGAGGGATTGTGGCGGAAGGCGATCCGACCCCGCGATGCGCGACATGGGACGATGTCGAAACCGCCTGGGACAGTGCGGAGACCTCGGAGCAGCCTATCGGAGTGTTTGCTCGGACGATCCGTTGTGCACCCGATCCAGGTAGTGATGTCGCCGAAGGGTGGGGACGGGCCCGGGAATTCGTGACGGGGGCGCTGCTCACAATGACCGACTCCGAGAAACGGACAATCGCTTTCGCGCTGGGTGTCACGGTGAACGGCACGAACCTGATGACGTTGAAAACTTCGACCACGAGAACAAGGTGGAAGGAACGACGATGAGCCCTATCGGTCAGTGGTCCCCGGTTCCGAGTCCGTTTCGGGACCCAAAGTATCTCGACAGCATCTTGAACGCGATGCATCTCGGTGCTCCACGGTACGGCGCAACGGACATCGCGCATCTACCCGTGTCCCCTAGCACGATGCTGAGCCCAGACGCGTATCGGCGGACGTCCGCGCCTGGTGTGGGATCGTCCCCGAAGGCGGCCGGGGCTACCTCGTCGAGCTTCGCGTCTCCCCAGATCAACGCCGCGGCCCCACCGGCGGCTGCGGCGAGTATCCTCCGGGGCAGATCAACGGCATGTCCTAGCAGGCGGCCGGGTACTCCCCACAGCAGGCGTGGGCTGCGAACAACTCGCGGGGTGGATACAACCAGTCCGTCTGCAACACCATGATGGCGAACGGTGGGCCCGGTGGGCAGATGGGTGTGGGTTCGTCCGGTGCTTCTGGCCTTGGTTCCGGAGCAAGCCCGAACCAGAACCAGATTCCAGGAGAGGTGCGCATTGGCGTGGGTGCTCTGGATCCCGGTGCCGGCTATCGCGGGGCATAAGGGCGCAGCCTAAACGCACGTTCAAAGGGTGGGGCGATCGGACCCCACCCCGTTGCATTTGCAATAGCAATTCTCGAGGTGGCCGGGCGTGAGCGAATCAACTGAACGGTTTTGGTGCTTCGATGCGAAATGGTTGCGACACCGAAACGCCATAGCGGACGATTCACCCTCTGCTTGTGGATCTCCAGGATTCACGCGGAGTATCGTTCGTGACGTGCGACCATGTGCTGGATGTGCTGGACGCCAAGGACCCGGAGGTGTTGGTGCTCGGGTGGATCGGAACGTCGCTTGTAACCAGACCAACGAAAGGCCGTGGGCGTGGTCTCCCGGACCGAACGTGCCCGGGGTCCGAGGGAGAGGAAACGTGCGATCGTTCGGTCCGAGCGGTCAATGCCAAGTTCTGTGCGTTCCACGCCATGCAGGCTGGCCGGGACCGACACCGCCGGCACAATGGGAAACGGGTCGGTCGGGAACGACAAAGAGGTCTTCTCTAGGCCGTGCTGGATACGGGCTAGCAAGGGGTCCGGACTACCAACCCCGGCATCTTTGGGACTCCCGCACGGTCCAGAGGCCAAAATCGGCCAATTCCGAGATCATTATAGACCGGCCGCAGACGACCTTCTCCAAGGGGGCACCGATGCCGAATTTGCTCTCTGGCAAGGAGTGGATCTGACGGAGTTTCAAACCCCCATTGTTGGATAGGAAGAATATGCAATCTCCAGACTGCCTTGTCGGCGGGGTGGGTGATGGCTCGCGCCGTGGCAAGAACGACAGCATCGATGCCACAGTCATTCATAGGTGACGTGTACACGATACTGTGGGGAGCGTTCATTGTGGCTCCTATCCTGTCGGGCGTCGACAAGTAGCGGGGTGCACCGGTGCATACATCTTCGCCTCACGATAGATTGGGGCCCTCGGTTTTTCTCTGCGATGTCGGTCCACTCGACGACGTAACCCTCGTCACCGTTGTAGGGGAACTTGACGGGGAAACAGCCCATGTATTCGCAGAGGCGCTAGCGTATGCGATGACGTATGGCTTGCCTATTGTGCTGGAGTGCTCACATCTAACTTCCATTGACGCATTCGGGTTTCGCCCACTACTGGACTATCGGCATCGTTTGCCGCGCATCGCTCTCGCCGGTGTTGATCGGGCTGCGCGAAGTGTCCTAGAAGCCTTGAACCTTCAGACGGCGTTTTCGATATACGACAAGCTTGATATCGTCACTCCCGACCACCTGTCACCCCCACGCCTCCCCTCCCGAAGCGCATACGCCAGTCGTCCCAAACCAACGATGCAGTTTCGAGCCCATGGGAGGTCGCCAGCGAGGGAGAACAAATTCCGCAATGACTAAACAGTGAACACGTGCGCGCCAAGGAGCAGCGTCGCATCGTTCTGCTCGGGGGCAAACCTCACGGTGAGACACAACCAATAGATGCAAGGTCGGTGGGGACCCGCCATTATATGCCGTATGGCTTGGAGTCAGCGCACTAGGTCTCCCCAGTCCACCGCGAACCCGTGCTCTCGGAGGACGTTAGCCACTTCGCGCCGAGCATGACGCCCCACTCCGTCGGATAGATCACTCCGGGTTCGATCTTGCAGAATTGCCGGAGTGCCGCAAGGGTCGCACTCGTGAGTTTCAGCCCGTGGTGAGAACGATAACTGTCTATCCCGCGTTCGATGCGAGTGTACTGCCAACGAGACTTGGTGCGCGTCCCGAAAGCGAGAATGACGTGCGGGCAATCATCGGGTGAGCCACAGTAGGGGCAGCGCATACATATTGGCTACCCCGTGTTTGGTATTGGACTCCTGCCGAACATCCCACACGAACACTCGCATGACGCGCGATGAAAGAAACAGGCCGACTCCCGCTTGAAGCAAGAGTCGGCCCCGGTCCCTTACGAACGCCTACTTGTTCTTCGCGCCCATATTCATTTGGATTGCGTTCAGCAGATCGTTGTTGGACTGCCATAGCATGTGCACCATGTTGGCCAACTCGCTGATCTGCTTCATCATGGCCTTTTCCGTTGGCGTCATCGGCATCTGCATGGTCGAGTTCATGTCGGTCTGCATTTGCGTATACATCATGCCCATTTGGTTTAGGTTCGCCTTTTCCTTATCCAGCAACTTCTGCGCTTCCGCTGGATTCGGTCCTTGTTGCTGTGCCAAGCCAATCGAGAGCCCACCAAGTGCGATCGTACACACAAACCCGATCATAACCCCCAAGGCCACGAGCTGGAGCTTCTTCACCGATTTGACCCCCTTCGATGGATCAGTGGAATGACGTACCTTACACTGCAACGGCGGTTTTCCCATTTTTGAACACCGCAAACCCCTTTCGGGGACCCTGACAGGTAGCGACAAAAATTAACACGCTGCTGCTATCCCGTGTTCGGAGCAAGACGGTGTAGTCGTCTATCCGTGCCCGCTCCCGACCATCGCCGGGCGCGCGCTCTCTCTATCGCTCGTGCTCGGCAGATTAGACACCGGCCACACGCACTAACCGAATCGGGAGTGTTTGAAGGCGTGCCGGTAGGGTACAGGTACATTACTGATCGAGACCAGAAAGGGGTGCATAAATGGAGAACGCGGAGAAACTGCGTGATGGGGTATCCAGTCTGAAGCCAAAGGAACACGAACTGACCAAGGCCATCGAGGCAATTACGGCCCCGATTCCTTCAAGCGCGTACCTAGGTGTCGCTGTTGCCGCCATGGGGGTGTCGTTGATGCTCATGCTCTCAGGACGGAAGGATGCAGCGCAGTTCATCGGACACTGGGCCCCGGCGATTCTCATCATGGGGCTGTACAACAAGCTGGTGAAACAACTCGGCAGCGACTAGCACGCGTCCGATGATCGAGCCAACCCCGGTGGCAGACGAGGTTAGGGAATCGTGGCGACCAGCATAGCGGTTACGGGCGATGTGGCACGGGTCACGGTGCGGGGGATGACAGTGTGACACAGAGGCAATGGATCGGCGCAACGGCTACGGTCCTCGCCGTCGTTGCTCTTGCGGGGGCCCTCGCCTGGGTCGTGCGCGAGACTGCCGAGATTCTTGTGCTCTTGCTTGTATCCGCCATCCTCGCGACCGGCTTCGCACCGCTTGTGGGAATCGTGGAGCAGTGGCGGATCCTAGGAAGACTCCAACCCTCTCGTGGAATCGCCATCTTGGTCCTGTATTTAGCGCTGTTTGCCGTCATTGCGCTCGTCTCTGCCATGATTATTATGCCGGCCGTTGGCGAAAGCGCCAGATTGCTCGAGCAAGCGCCGCAACTGGCTGCGCACGCTCGAAACTGGCTAGCGGCCGTCAGACTTCATCGCCCGTGGATTCCCGATTTGGCCGGCACCGTTGATCACCTTACGTTACAGACCGCGAACGCTGCGACACTGGGAACGGGCGCTGCCGTGGTGGCGCTCCGGTTGGTGGGCGGCGTAGTAACCGTCATTACTATGCTCGTGGTCGCTTTCTATATGTTGCTTGAAGGAACCGCGATCAGGACTGCATTTCTCATGCTGGTTCCTCACAAGGAACGTCCTCGGGTGGGCCTACTTCTTCATCGCATCGGTATGAAGTTCGGTGGGTGGCTTCGCGGGCAGTTGCTGCTCGCTGTGCTCGTGGCCGTCCCAGTTTCCCTTGTTCTTCTGGTTATCGGCGTACCCTATCCATTTCTGATTGGAGTGATTGCCGGGATCGGGGAACTCATTCCCCTCGTTGGGCTCACCCTTGCCTGCATCGTCGCGGTTCTCGTGACCCTTGGACAACCCACCTGGCACTTGCTTACCGTGGCCGTATTCTTCGTCGTTGCGATGAATGTGGAGTCGCATATCATGATCCCTCGACTCATGTCCCGCGTCCTCGGGCTCTCACCGCTCCTAACGATCGTCGCGTTGCTCGTCGGCGTGAAACTGATGGGACTCCTTGGTGGACTGCTGGCACTTCCCGTTGCCGCCGCGGTGCAGGTGATCGTCGAGGAAGTTATCCACGAGATCAATCTTCCCGTTGCCCCGGTTCTGCCAGCCGAACTCAATGAAGAGGTAGCCGGGCTGCCGAAGACGAGCTCGGCCGTGCGGTGAATAGCAACTAGAACCAACCGTGCCGGACCATCTGTCCCAACACCATGTGTTCTCATTGGCCAGCACGGGGCGAAAATGCCACGCACTCGTGGTTTTCTGGGAGGAATCACGTGGAGATTGACCTGACGCGGCTTCAAACTTCGTTCGTTCATCTTGGGTCAGCACTCAACGAGGCACGGGAGGCACTACGGTGGCGTTCTGTTGCTACCGTCCGCATTCGCGGGATGAATGGCGTAAGTGACATGCCTCTGTCGTGGGCGGTTGCCGGGCTCGCGGGGCTGATTATCGCGACTATGGTCCTGCCGGCTCGACCGAAGGTTCGACAGCTTGACGTCGTAGCATCCGATTCGACTGAATGGCCCCATAGGAGGGACGTCGATGTCTAATATTGCCGATGTCAGTCTCGCGATCATCGCCGCCACCTGTCTCATTGCTGTCGCGGTGATGCTAACGATCCTCGTCATCGCTTGGCGCATCGCGATGCGTATCCATGCTCTGTTGTCGGTCGCGGATCACGCCTTGCCGAATCTCGTAACGAATCTCCGGACCGTGTCCGGCCGCGTTCAGGACGCCCTCGAGACCGTTGCGAAGACCCATGCACTGCTTCTGTCGGGCATCGCACGACTCGAGAACGCCACACGCCACCTCATCCGAGACGTCCTGCAACCGACCGTGGCATCGGGTGTTGGCGTGCTTGCCGCGTTCAGGGAAGGATGTCGTTGGATTCGACCACGCGCGCGACCACATCGCGGCACGTGACCCGGGTCATGGAGCATGGAGCACCTCACGGCTCGTCGCGGTCCAACCGATGATAGCTCATGGTGATCCTTCAAGCCCTACTCGTGTTCGTGCTCCAATCGACGAACCGGATCGTCACGACGGCGCTCGGGTGGGCAACCGTACTGCTCTTCGGACGGATACCGCAGCAGCGCCAAATCTATCTGTATTGGTCGTGTTCGGATCGATCGTGTGGGCGATCATCGTCGCCGGGATCGCGTGGCCCCCGATCGCGACCTTCATGTTGGCGTTCGTCCGCATTCCGCGGTGGGTCGACGATAACTGGGTGCGCTTGGCCATGCAGGCTGGCGCAACGACCATTCCGCTGCTAGTAGGAAGCGCCACGTTGTTGCTCCATGACCCCTGGCTTCGGCCGACCGACGTGGCATCGAAATGGCAAACCGCCTTGAACGGATATCGCTTCGCAGCAGGCATCGCCTTGACCCTCATCGTCACCGTGTTCATGGCACCGGCGTTGCAAGTGCGAAACCTCCTCCGTCAGTGGCCAACCCGACATTTCCCCATCGTCATGCGAACGGTTGACTATGCGACTCAGGTTGGGGACATTCAGCATGAGTTGGAATCAGTTGGGCTACATGTTCACCGGACTCCCACAAGCGTTTTGCTACCGGTTCCGACCATCCTGCTCACGTTCTTTGTCGGCGGCATATTTGAACGCCTGGTCACCAGCGACCTTGCCACCGTCGCATCGCGCGATCTTGATATTGTGCTCCACCCCTTGATCTGGTGATCAACGGACATCCGACTGCCGTCATGCGAGTTCAGGCAACAATGACGGAACGCTTGCCGTCTACGAATGCGTACTTGACGTGGACGAAGGGCGGCAATGAAATCGAGGACCGCATCAAAGCGGCTTGGCGCAACGCGTCGAATACGCAGGGCGAAAGTGCCGCTCTCAAGACCGATGTGGCCCTGGACCAGATCCAGCAAAACCTCAACGCTAGCAGTGTGTCCTTTGAGGAATGGGGGGTCCTGCTGCGTGTGGTGTTGTTGACGCAGCGCCGGGCCTCTCGCCGCCCGCAAGTTCTCAAGCAAACCTGGCAATAAGGAGTGCCTAACAATAGCCTTTCATCCATGGATGGCAACGGGCTAGAGAAACGTTGCCCAGCCAGGCACGTCGCTACCTAACTCTCGGCCGTCCTATGCTTGCTCTACACCAGCAATCGAGATTCCCTCCAACGCTTGTGTTGCCTCTTTTTCAACCTCGTCCTTCGTTGGCTGTTAACACCCTCGCGCTACACCTTACCGAACACGTCTGCCTGTCGTCCGTTCGGATATCTGATAAGTCTCCACAACCAACGACCGCCGAGATGCTCGTCAACTACCGCCGTTGCCGTCCACTCCCCAAATTCACGCATCATTGAAGCCCTCTCGTTCGCTCCCGATCTCGCCCTCTTGATACCCTTGAGCCTCAAGAGTATTCTCATTTGGACCCTCGCTAAGGGGCTAGGGACGGTGAGGGCTTACAGCGTTGCTTTTTCGCCTGCAAGGTTTCGGCTTGGCCGATTGATCCGTGTTCGCCTACCATTCTTCATCATTCTCGCCCGTCGATGCGGGAACGAAAATCTAAGGGGTCCGCAGGGAATCCTTGCGCCTGGTCCTTCTGATCTCTGCGACCCTCTCGATCATCGCTAAGACACACTCGTATGCCCTCCAGGCGAGAAACAACGTCGCTACGATAGCGACGCTCGCCCCGATACGAGATACGATCGAGCTAGTCCACAAGACAGTCACGATCACCAAGAGAGCCAACACGACCAGTGCGGACCGAACAATCCTCATCCACTTTCCTGTACTGGCAATCAACGGCATGAGCTTCCTCGCGCAAGGCGCGTCATGACTCTCGGACATCAGACACTAAATGGTGTTCCCTTATCTACCCTGCTCAACCGCGGGTGCCCGAGGCTATGCATCCTCGTCGAATGCCATACCTTCTTGACTGATATGCGTGTCCGCCACATACGTAGCTGAAAAATGGTTCTTCAGGCAAAATCGGGAAACCCGGCAAAATGGGGAGTGGTCATGACGGCAAGGTCTTTAGCCTGGTGGTGTGTAGTTATAAGGCTTTCCCGTTTTTACCGGATGAACCTGAAAAATACTCTGGCTTTACGCCATCTGAGAGGAGGTGAAAACCTGAACTGGAGTTGCCGGTTCCGTGGAGGGTGTGGCGTTACGCTACCATGGTCTGGTTAGGCCACTTTGTCTCGTACTCCGCTGGGGAGAGATGCCCGAGGGCGGATGGTCGGCGGGTGAGGATTGTACCACCCCACGATGTAGTCGAACAGCGCTCTTCGTGTGGCACCGCGGCTCAGGAACGCTCCGCGTCGCAGCAACTGGGTCTCGATCGTGGCAAAGAACGCGCCGGCGATTACTTTGTCGTGGGCGTCGTCGGCGTTGCGCATCGATGGGACCACGCTGGCCTCCCGGCACCGCCGCTCGGAAACGGGTAAAATCAAGCTTAACACATGCCACATGCCGGGAGTGCCCCGCGGCTTGCCGCGTATCTCGGTTCATTCGTCAGACGAAGCCAGTTCGGTCTTACCCACTGTGACCGGCGCAAAACCGTGTGGCGTTCCTCGGCCGATCTCGGCTAGGAGTCGTGCTGCATTCGGGACCGTGATGCACTGGCTGGGGTCGGCTCGGATGCGAACGCGGTTACTTGTGGCCCAATCAATATCGGACGTTTGCAGCGTATTTGAGTGGGCAAACACGTGGTGCGGGCGAAGGTGCCAGACGCCGAGCGGAGGGAGGTCGATCATGCTGTGGGCGCTGTTCGTTCTTCTGTTGGTTCTGTGGTTAGGCGGTTTTAGCCTGCACGTTGCCGGCGGGCTGATTCACCTGCTCTTGGTCGTCGCATTGATCGTACTCGTATACAATTTGCTAACGGCCCGACGCACAGTTGTTTGACGAATGCTCGGCGAGCACGGCGTGGCGAGACATTTTCAAACAGGAGGCTAAGGATGAACAGGGACCAGTTGAAGGGGAAGTGGCGGCAGTTGCGGGGACACGTCAAAAAGCAGTGGGGCAAGCTGACGGACGACGATCTTGAACAGGTCGAGGGCGACTATGATAAACTTCTCGGGAAAATTCAGGAGCGCTATGGCATTGCGCGCGAAGAGGCAGAGCGGCGACTAAAGGAGTTCGACCATGAGAATGCGGCTCGAGGCGCGATGCCGTAATTAGAACGCGTCCAGACTGGCAGCGTACCAGGTCGCGGAGGTGCGCCCGGTTCCACTCGCAAATGTGTGGGATCGAACGCGCCCGCGTTTCTGCGCGCAGATCCGTACAGCGCAACGCGCGCGTCCAGTATTTGGACGAACATTACACAGGCGCCCAGGCGGTCGGGGTCTCTACCGCGCACCGCTGATAGCTTGACCGCCGTGCCAAAAGAATAGCTATGTTTAACCGCGAGGACGCAACGGAATCTCTCGTCGACGTCCGCGACCGCTAGGTGTGTGTCCGAGAAATGACATGGAACAGGCTTAGAGAGGGCGGCGAGACAGCTGGTGCTGCCGGAACAGAGATGGTGCCGGGCATTTCCTGCCTCCCTTTATGCTATTGCCGTTCTCATCAGTCCCTGCAGCTGCGGTCGTGCTTGAAACAATCGACAGATGTTGTGCGCGAGCGTCACCAACGTCCATTCGCCTTTCACTTTCCACACCCCGCGCAATCGGAACCGGTCAAACCCGCGGGCCGCTTTGATGTGGCCGAGCACCGGCTCCACGATCGCCTTGCGACGACTGTACACCTTCCGTCCGGCTATGGTGCGCAGCTTGCGTTGCATGCGCTCCTTGCTCGAGCAGTGCTGGGGAATCCGCCCGCGCGGGGCAGGCTCCGGGACCTGCGTGTGCTTGTCTTTCCGGACGGCGACGTAGAGGTCGATGCCCCGGACGGACTTGGCGGTGACATTCGCTTCACTGAAGTAGCCCGCGTCGGCCGTCAGGCGGCGTGGCCGATGCCCGGTCGTCTGCTTGATGGCCGTCACCATCGGCCCCAGGTGACAAGCGTCTGCGGGCTGCGCCGTCACATCGGTGGCGACAATGAGCTGGTGCGTCGCGTCCACGGCGGCCTGGGCATTGTAGCCTTGGATGAACGCGCCATCGGCATTCCGCACGATACACGACTGCGGATCCGTAAAATTGTACTGCGCTTGGTCCGGCGGGGTTTCTCGGGGCGGCTTGGGAGGACGACCGGTGGGCGCTGGCGGATCCTCGCGGCGCTGGGCCCGCTCGGCCTCGGCGCGCGCTTTGGCCTCCGCTTCCAACGCGGCTTTGGCCTCGCGGATCTTCCGCAGGCGATCTTCCCGGCGGCGCAGCTCGGCCGGCAGTTCGTCCCCGCGGACGTCGCGGCCGTACCGCCGATCCTCCTCCGCGTCGGTGGCGACGGCCTGTTTCAGCATCGCCGCCACTTCCGCCGCCAGCCGGGCTTCTTCCGTTTTCATCCGGCCATAGCTCATCGCCTTATGCTTGCTCGCGTTCGCCCTCAGCTTCGTGCTGTCCAGGGCCACGTGACCCAGTTTCACCAGCCCCGCCTTGCGGGCGAGCTGCAGCGTTTGCTCAAACAAGCCGGTCACCGTGTTGAGGTGGCGGAGGCGGAAATCGCTGATCGTCCGAAAGTCGGGCGCGTTGCCGGCGGCCAGGACCCGGAAGGCGACATCTTCCTCCACGTGCCGGGCGATGCGCCGCGAGCTGTACACGCCCGTGCAGTAGCCATACACCAGGAGCTTCACCATCATCGCCGGGTGGTATGGTGGGGCCCCGCGCGCCTCGTCCTCGTAGGCCGACTCGATGGCGCTCAGGTCGAAGCTGTCCACCAGATCGCTCACGAAATAGGCCAGGTGGTCGTCCGGGAGCCAGTCGTGCAGCGACGGCGGCAGCAGGAGGAGTTGATTCGGATGGTACGGGCGATATTCTTTGTCCGGCATGGGAAGAAATTCCACTTTCGCATACTAAAGTCCTGTCCGAATGTCATTTCTCGGACACACACCTAGCCCAAGTTCCGCAGTGGGAGGGCAAAAACCCTTATTTTTCAAAAAAAGGGGGCCCATTCTTCACTACACTGGGACCGCCTCGAGGTGCGTGGGGGGCTGAGTCCGAGCTGTTGGAGCAGGACGGCTTGGTGTTCGGTCGGGCGGCTCACGCAGCGTTTGCGGAGCGCGAGGGCGGTGCGGGTTGGGAGCACCACGCCGACGAGACGAATCGCTTGGACCTCGGTGAACACCTTCCGCGGCTCATTGCCCAGCCCGACGGCATGACACCAGCGTCCCAGGGTCTTCCACAGCACGTAGGCGAGGAAGCACACGAGGATGTGCGCCTGCACGCGAGCTTCCTTTTGATGCCAGATCGGCCGGAGCTGCAGGTCGGATTTTTGAATCCGGAACGCCGTTTCCGCGTCGGTGAGGTGGATTACGCGGTCCACCGATCTTCTGCGGTCCAGGTGACGAGATTACTGCGCAGCACGTAGCACCCTTCGCTGAGCCGGGACCAGTCGCGCCACGCCCATGATGTCGTCCACTGCACGGTTGCGGCGCTACGCGGATCCGTGCCGACCTCGACCGCAAACAGTTTGGCCGCACGGGAGTTTTGGCCCAGCAGACGCCCAACGCGTTGCGCGATCGCCACGGACGAGTGGGGGCGTTTCTGGCACGCCGCCGCGAGTTTCTCCAACCCCTCGGTGATGCGGTGTTCGAACCGGTCATGCATGGCCCGTTCCTTCGCCTACCGCGCCATGCTCCGACACAGGACGAAGACTTCATCGCCGTCGGGCCCGGCACAGATCTGGGCCTCGACGCCATCCTGGACCTGGTTCCAAGCGGCGCTCGCTACTTCTCGCTCGAACCGGCGCAGCAGCGTCTTCGGCGTGCCCACGATGTACCGCCGGCCGTGCGCTTTGAGCCAGCGAATGTGCTCCTCGCTTACCAGGCCGCGATCCAGCACCCAGATCCGGTCGGCGTGGCCGTACCGCGCCTCCATGGTGGTGACGATCTCGCGCAATGTCGTCACGTCGGCCTTGTTGCCGGCGAACAGCTCATAGCCCAGCGGCAGACCGTCCCGCGTGACCACGAGGGCCAAATTGACTTGCTTGCAGTCGGGCCGGTGGTCGCGCGAATAGCCCCGCTGCGCTTGCGGGTTCTGCGCGGCGTCCCCTTCGAAGTAGGTCGAGGTCACATCGTAGAGCAGCAGGTCGTACTGGACCTGGAACAATTCACCGAGCCGTGCTTCCAGATGCTGCTCCAGCGCGGCTTTGTGCGGGCGCAGGCGGTCGAGCGCGCGATAGAGCCGATCTTCATTGACCTTGGCCGCCGGCACGCCCAACACATCCGCGAGCGCGCTGCCCTCGTAGACGTGCTCGGCCAAATGCAGTTCGCTGCTGGGCGCGCACAAGCGGCCCAGCACGAGCACCATCGCCATCGCCGGCCACGGGATGTCGGCGCCGTCGGTCGGCGGCGTCTCGGCGAGGAAGCGGGGCAGTTCCAACCGTTGGAGCAGTGTGTAGCCGAGCCACGGACCGCCGAAGTCGCGGGTCCGTTCCACGCGCACGCGGGTGAGATCCACGTCGACCCACTCGGGCATGGTGGTGTCGTACAGCGACTGTTGCTGCGCGGGCGGTCCCTCGACCGGCAGTGCCATGCGGCCGTGTTCGTCGACATCCCCGAGATGGGCGACGACACGCTGTCGCGGCCCCCGCGCGGTGCGATAGGATTCCACCAGCGCCCAATACCCGTAGCGCTTCCCGTTCAGCGTCCGAGAGCAGCGCCGTACGTACATCGCTGCCCTGATCATACAAAGCGCGCGAACTGTTGCAAAGAGGGGTTTTCTTCACTACATGGCAATAGCGACCCATCACAGTAGAGACCGACTGCGCGACCCCAATAAAACGACCCTTTCCCGCGGCAGGGCCCGCCAGAAGAAGGCCAACAGATTTTTCCAGCGCGACCTTACTGCGGAAGTTGGGCTAGATGTTAGAGCGATGTTTGCCGGTGCGTACTTCTTCACGAACTTCAGGAACTTCCGATCAGGACGCCGGCGAGGAAGACCAGGCCCCCACCAACGATAACCTGCAAGGTGGAGAGCCAAATGCTCAGCCCGAAATACCGATTACGCACCATCGCGATTGCCATCAACTCGATCCCGACGATGACGTAGGCGAGCGGTAACGCTGCGGCAAACGTTGGGATCAGGAACGGTGAAGTGTGCATCATACCACCGAGCAACGTCATGATACCGGTAATCGTCCCGCGGATAAACAGGTGTCCACGGCCCGTTTGTTCACCGGTGTCCGACATGGCTTCGGCAAAACCCATGCTGATGCCAACGCCGAGCGCGGCGGCGGCACCTACGAGGAACGCGGTGTGGGCGTTGTGTGTAGCGAACGCGGTAGCAAAGAGCGGTGCCAGCGTGGAAACCGACCCATCCATAAGGCCAAGGAGGGCCGGTTGCACGACTTTCCGGATATAGGCGCCGTCGTGCGCCGCGGCGTCACCCGCAATGTCCTGGGTGAGTTGGCGTGCGACCTCATCGACATGCATTGTGAGATCTTTCATTACGTTGGTTCCCCGGCGCATTGTGGTCGCGTGTGCAGCGTCCAATGTTACCTAAACGCGCGGCGCTCGCATGCGGGCCCGACACGCGACGGACCCGCAGCGCTGCGATCTCCCATATTCGATCGCCCCGCTACTCGCCGGGTTTATTCTGGATCCGGTCAATCACGACGGTTTCGCGACGGCCCCGCAGCGCGATGGCAATCGCTACAGTCACGAGTAGCAGGACAATGAGCGCAAGCGCGGTGGTCGTGCCAGAGCCGAGCCCCTCCAGAGACGGTTGGCCGGGTTGACTCGGCTGACTGGGTTGACTCGGCTGACTCGGTTGGCTGGGCTGACTCGGTTAGCTGGGTTGACTCGGTTGACTGGGCTGACTCGGTTGGACGGGTTGGTTTGGCTGGGATGTCTGGGCCGCCTCAAGCTCCAGGTGTAGTCCCACCACAGACGCAATCGCCAGCGCCAAAAGCGCCCCACCCACAGCCATGCGTGCACCAGTGCTCATGGTTGGTTCCTCCGTTTCCCATTCGTCATGTCGCACACGACGCAGTTCGCGCCGATGGGATCCGTACGTGCCTAGCGCACACGTCATGTGTCCCCAACAGTCGACCGCTCAAACGCGCCCGTGCTGCGACGCGCGCCGAGACCCGAGAACTGGAAACTGGGACGACCACTGGTAGACTGAACGTAACCGCATCGGATCGTCACGGTGCAACGAACGATCGACCGACGCGTGGTAGACGCACCAGGAAGCATCATACCGTTGTTAGATCGGACACACGCCTCGAGAGTCAATGGGAATCACCTCAACCGGCCCCGTAGTCTCGCAGCTTTCGATCAGCGATCGACCGTTTTCCCGCCCGCAACGTAGGTTGATTCGTGCGTCCCCGACACGGAGTGCCCGCACCTCCACCCAGTCGAGCCATGCCGGGAGCTTCGGTGACACATAGAGCCGATGGTGTCGGGCGTCCGGTCGAAGCCCCAGAAGCACACCGATCAAGGCGATGGTGCTGCCGGCGGCCCATGCCTGAGGAATGTTGGCGCCCAGGTACTGTGCCGGGAATCCTAGGTCGCGCCTCGCCTGGCCGCCGATGAGCTCCGGGATGCGGTGGCCCTGAAACCCTGCTGCGGCATCGAAGATGCCGCGGGCGATTCGCGCTGCCGCGTCGACGTCGCCGTAGCGACGGCAGCCGACTGCGATGAGCAGGTTATCATGTGGCCAGACCGCCCCGCGCTGGTACGCGAACGGATTAAACGCGACATGCGTGGCACTGAGGGTGCGAACACCCCACCCGCTCCACATGTCGTCCTCGAAGAGGCGAGCAATGACGCGGCGGGCACGGCCGACCGGAACGATGCCTGACCACAGGCAGTGCCCGGCGTTACTAACGATGCTCGTGATCCGCGCCTTCTGCGAATCGAGACCAAAGGCATATGTGCCTTCGCCCTCGAGCCAGAATGCATCGTTAAACCGTGTCCGTAACATCTCGGCGGCCTCACGCAGGCGGTCCGCTTGGGAACCGCGTCCGAGCTCATCGTAGAGGGCGGCCATGCGACGCTTAGCGTCGTAGACATAGCCCTGGAGCTCACAAAGGGCCACCGGCGGCTCAACCCGCCGTCCGTCCGCATGCACGGTCCCATCGCCTGAGTCCTTCCACCCCTGATGTTGGATCCCCCGTCGTGAGCGCGTGTGGTACTCTTGGAACCCATCGCCGTCCAGGTCGCCGTACCGGTCGACCCAGTCAACGCAACGCTGCGCGACGGGCATGTACCGTGTTAGCAAGTCATGGTTACCCGTCCAACAGTAGGTTTCGTGAAGGAGAATGGGGTAGAGGATCGTCGCGTCTGCGCTGCCGTAGTACGGGGTATGTGGGATTTCACCGAATCGTGCCAGTTCTCCGACCCTGAGCTCGTGCAGGATCTTTCCAGGGTCAGAGTCGCGGAAGTCGTCGGAGGATGCCGCCTGATACGCGGCCAATGCGTCGAGTGCGCCAAGCGCGAAACCCGGATGGAGCGGAAGAGTTTGTAACCCCGCGATTAGCGCGTCTCGACCGAACAACGCGACGAACCATGGAACCCCAGCCGACAGCACGCCGGGAGTGCCATCCCAACGGTCCAACACCAAGGAGATGAGGTCGTCGGCTGACTGCGCGAGGGTTCGGGTGAGCGCGCGGTCGCTCGTTAGAAACTGTGCCAGTGAACTCTGTGGTTTCCTCGACCGAGGTTCACGTGCATGTTGCATTCGGTCAAGCCATGCGAACGCATGGTGGATTGGTGGGACCTCCGGAATCATCCGAGCACGGAGGCGCCGGTGCTCATGTGGATTAAGCGTGAAATGGAGCAACAGTTTGTGGCCCTCGCGCAGCGCGAGCGTGGCCGTTCCTGCGAGTTGATAGCGAAACTTGGTCGAATAGGCGTCCCGCACATATTGGGCAGTCAATTCTTGATCGCGCGCATCCCACGCTGTACTGACGTGTCGCGGAATCCTCGGATAATTCCTTCGCACTTCGAATAGGTCCGCAAAATCGGAACCGATTTCGATTGTGAATACAAGGTCGAGCGGCGCATGGTAATAGTTGACAATGTCGAACTCCTCGCGCACACTTTCGTCGATCGTACGGCTCAGACTCAATCCCAACACATGTCTGGGTACGGATTGAGCGGGACCCGTGAGCATCGGATTCGTGAACTCGAACCGAGCCGCCGCGTGTCCCACAGGGGCGGACGTCACAAGCTTCCATGCTCTCCCGTTAATCCGCATGCGATAGTGCGACAACACCCGAGTGTCCTGCATGAATAGTCCCTGTTCCGCCGAGCCACGGATGGCGCCGTCCAGCCCCGAGACCATGAAGGCCCTCCCGTGATTCACAGTGATCACCTGCGGGCCAACCTTGATCTCGCTCAGTATGGCTTCTGCCATTCCCAGGCATCTCCCGAGAGGGGACTTCGTGTGGTCGCGGCTAGCGTAGTGCCTATCCGATGCTCAAGCTTACAACATCGTCCTCGCGGGTCCCAAAGGACGGCCTTTCCCGCTTTTCCATCGGAGAGGACGGACACGGCATCGGCGCTCGTTTTCCGCGAAGTGCGATGTGTTGATATACGACGCGCCAACCACGCTGGACCCAACCGCGAGGATCCCGCTCCCACACCGTATGCTGGGATTCGGCTCACGGCCGTGGCAAATCCCAGCGTTTTCCAGGTGAGCACAATCGCCCCCCGAAACAGTAGCACCGCAGTCCTCATGCCAGTTTTGAGGAGCCGTTCGGCGCTGCCCGCGTCCAGCCGTGCCTGGAACACCTCGACTGAGACAGCCATCTCGTGACAGTCCGGGCACAGCAGCGCGCCCATGTTTCCCGTGACTGCCGCGCCCGACGTACATGCTATCGATTTCGAACACGCGTTCACAAAAGACGCACTCGATACGACCACCCCGATCCCTGTTTCATCGCCTGTGGGATTCTGGTTCGCCTGGGAAGCAACTTTCGAAATCATCGGCACGAATCATCTGCAAACGACAGAGGATCTGAACGGCGCATGTGCCTCCATCTCGGGCTGCCCAGGGCGGAACCTCAATGTTCCTGTTCCCCGGTGGCGTGACGGCAAACCTTTGGCTCAAGTTGCCAAATCCGCCTCATCAATGCCATTGACCCGGTGTACGGTCCCGCTCGTGGCGTCCGGGATGCGGACCTACTCTGTTTGCAAAGATCATCGGCGCGCTGCGACGCTGTACGGGGACAAGGTATGGGCGATCCATTCCCGCGACGGCGTCGTGAGTGCAGGACGTGTGGAAGGGACCCCAATCGATCCGTTCCCTGGATCCGGTGCGCACATTCGTGCGCAACAGCGCTGCGAGACGCGGTCCTCTCATCAGGCCGCCTCCGTGAGATTGCGGATCCGCACCAGATTGTACACGGCACAGACGAACACGAACATCCAGTCTACCCGGTCCAGTCCCCGATGCCGGAGCTTGCGCATGAGCCCCACGGTCTTGAGCCAGCCGAAGATTTCTTCCACGCGTTTGCGCGCCCGTTGGCTGATCGCGTAGCCTGGATGGCGCGTCGTGCGATTGTCGATCGTACTGGTCCGTCGGCTGGTGTTCTGGGCCACATGCGGCGTGACGTTGGCCTCGCGGATCGCCGCGACGAAAGCGCGCGTGTCATACGCTTTATCGGCGCCCACGGTCTTCCGCCGGGCGCCGCCCAGCGCCTCCGCCAGCGTGGTCGCGGTGGCGGTCTCCGCCGTGCCGGTCGCCGTCGTCGCTTGGGCCTGCACCACGAGGCCGCCCCGGTTCTCCATCAGCACATGGCCCTGGTAACACAGTTTGGCTTCCCGCGCCGTCCCTTTCCGGAACAGCCGGGCGTCGGGCCGGTCGTCGACGCATGCGTGTCATTGCGGCGGCGTTCGCCATGGAAATTCACCGTGGGGTTCCCGGGATCGTCGGGCGGCTGCTGGTCGGGCGCATCCTTCCGGCGAAAGCTCTTGAGCCCCGCCCACGCCTCCAGCAGCGTGGCATCGACCGTGAAATGCTCCGTCGACAGCAGGTTGCGCTCGCGCGCCTGGGCCAGCACGCGCGCAAAGAAGGCCTGGGCGATATCCCCAGTGAGCAACCGCTCGCGGTTCTTGGTGAACGTCGTCGGGTCCCACACGGGCTCATCCATACTCCACCCGACGAACCAGCGAAAGAGCAGGTTGTAGTCCAATTGTTCCATCAGCTGCCGCTCGCTCCGCACCGTGTACAAGACCTGTACCAGCAACGCGCGCAGCAGTTGTTCCGGCGGAATCGACGGCCGGCCGACCTGGGAGTAGAGGGTAGCGAATGTCGGCGACAACTCGAGCAGCACCTGATCGACCATGACCCGGATGGCGCGCAACGGATGATCCTGCGGGCCCTGTGTCACACATTTCCGACTCACACCATCAGGTGTTGCTGTTGATTCATCTGCACGCCAGTGTTGACGGTCGGGCACCTATCGAACCGCAGGGCGAGGCAGGTCTAACAACTCGAGCCCAGTGTCAGGATCCTTTTTGCGGCGGAGTTCGCCGTCGAGCATGGTCAAAAAGAGCTCCAAAGTCGGTCGGACTATGCCTTCACTCAGGTGCCCACTATGGGTACAGGTTTGCGCATCGCTTACCGACGCGTGGATGTGAATCACTGGACCGTTCCGGTCGAGACCGATACTTCCCAGCAGGCTCACGACTTCGACTTGTTCATCCAATGTGCGAGTTTTGTACCGCTTCTCCTTAATGTCGAAGTATCGCAGCCCGACCCGACTGAAAGCACCAATGCCGTGGACGGTCGCGCCACCGAGTCCTTCGTGGGTAGCGAAATCAAGCAGCGTGGCCATGATCTCATCGCCGGGATCGAGGCGCATGACACGGCATCTACCGAAGCGCTGAGCGTCCATCGCTAGACCTCCTTCGTCGGTGTCGGGCGGGCGCAGTGTTGTCCACGGCGTAGTTTGTCGCCTCCCGATTGGGCGCACGGGTCATCAAAATCCGTGTACCCGTGGTCTCCTTGTCTAAACCTCGAGGGGGAGCTCGCGCACCCGGGGCGTTCCTGTTGGCCGTGGGCTCGCCCTGGATACAGCATACGGAAAAAGTGCGGCGCAGTGCCGGGGCCATCACTACATCCCGGTGATCAAGACGTCTTCGCAAGAACGTCCGGCATTGCGTTTTGACAATCGACACCCTGTGCGCTCGAGACACGCACGAAGGAGTCCTTGGGACAGCAAGCCCGGCGCCGTACGCGTTCGGCTGCAAGAGGATATCTTACGGACACGAGCTAGTGCGGCCGAGACCGTGCCCGTGGCGCATGAGGCGGCACACGTGCGACCACCGGTGCAAGTCGGGCAGAACAAGTCTCGCCAATCGTCGTGTCTCGAAAAGACCGCAAATTCGTTTCTCTTACTAGAGAATGGGAAACACACAACTCGGGTGACGACCGCCGGGCGCACGGCGCGCGCCACGGGTAAACGCAATTACACGACTCGAGATCGTCGCTATGTGTCGGGGGCTTGGCCTGTCCGACGGAAAGAGGACTCGATGAGGATCGCCCAGATTGCACCGCTGTACGAAGCTGTTCCGCCTCACACGTACGGTGGTACCGAGAGGATCGTTGACGGATTGGCACGAGAGCTCCTGCGTCGCGGTCACGACGTCACGTTATTCGCCAGCGGTGATTCTCAGACGCCTGGTCGATTGATCCCGTGCGCGGCGCGAGGGCTGCGTCTGGGCGGAGGCGCGGTTCATGGTGTTGCGTATACGGTTGCGCAACTCGGCAAGGTGAGCCGCATGGCCCGTGATTTTGATCTTATCCATAGCCACGTGGACTATCTTGCGTTTCCTTGCGCGCGTGTCATCCCAATACCGGTGGTGACGACACTGCACGGACGGCTTGATCTCCCAGAGGTGACACACGTCTTTGCGGAGTTCCCGGAAATCCCGGTCATATCGGTAAGCCGCGCACAACGCGCTCCATTGCCTGGCGCCAACTGGGTGGCGACCGTGTACAACGGGATCGACCTCAACCATTTCACGCTGCAAGAGCGCCAGGGACAGTATCTGGCATTTCTCGGACGAATGTCGCCCGAGAAACGTCCTGACCGTGCCATTGCGATCGCGCGGATGGTTGGGATGCCGCTCCGGATGGCGGCAAAAGTTGATCCTGCCGACAGAGCGTACTTCGCTGAGGTTATCGAACCGTTGCTCTCTGAGCCGTTGGTGGAATACTTGGGTGAAATCGAGGAACATCAGAAGAATGAGTTCTTGGGCAACGCATATGCATACCTATTCCCCATTGATTGGCCGGAACCGTTCGGGATCACGATGATCGAAGCCATGGCATGTGGCACGCCGGTGATAGCCATGGGACACGGATCGGTGCCCGAGGTTCTGATTGACGGAACAACAGGATATATCTGCAACACGCTGGCAGATATGGTCTCCGCGGTGGACAGGATTCCTCGCATCGACCGTCGGGTGTGTCGCAGGCACGCGGCCGAGCAGTTTTCGATCGAAGCCATGGTGGACGGGTACGAAACTGTATATGGACACGTCTTGGGTGATGTGTCGCCGGTGCTCCGGCCGGCGTCGGAGCGCTGGGCACAAAAGAGACTGGGCGCAACCGCAGGTGCGTGAACGAAGTGAAGCTACCGCAGACGTGTCAATGTCAGCCCACACGGCATTGGCGTCAGTGGGTAGCGCGCGCCTGTAGCCGCGAAGGAGAAACATCTAGTCGGACCACACTCGGAAAAGGCCCTGTGAACGTCACGTCTTGTCGTTGGAGGTGAGGTATTGACTATGAGGTTCATATTAGCCATGTGTGTTAACGGCGGCCGTCGCGGTCGGCCTGGTGCTTGCCACAGGGCAGACATGAAACGTGGAGACGAATCAACAGAACTATTCGGTCGAACCAATTGAAAACCGGTGATACGATTGACGTTGACTACAGGATGGTTGGCGGCGAGAATGTCGCGACGCGGGGGACGGTTCGCTTGAGTAGCAGTACACGCAACACGAAAGCTATTCGGAACAGTGCGATGAGCACGGCCCAACGAAGCCGGTCGCAGAGAGATCGCAGTCGACTCTGCTTACGGGGCTCTGCTCGACGAGAGCGGAGCCTCGTCAGGAGGATAACGGCTATCCTGCGCGGGCCAGGGAGCCCCGTGGCGCTGTAGCGTTGGCGCGGTGCGCAAAACCTGGGGTGTGATGATCTCGAGCTGGCGGTGTCAACGGGCGTTGGCCGCCACGCGCTTGCGGCGGGCACATGCGGGTGGATGCTCACCCATGGGTGGCGCGCACGGGGCGACGTCGTGTCGCAGATACGCGGCGACCAAATCAGAGCGTTCGTACGGAAGGTTTCCCTTGCCGAACGGAGGATAAGCGATGGATGATGCTGCCCGAGAGGTTCCCCAAGACCATTGAAGGACAGACGCTCCGGCAAACCATCGCGGCCCTTGAGCGCCTTCGCGACGAATCCATCGGCGCGGCCAAGGATTTCCTCGCCGCCGGAGATTGGACGGTGCGCTGACGTGCTTGGGCAATGCGGCCGCGTACGACGCGGAGAGCGCCGCAATGACACGTCGGGCCACGGGATCTCGTGGACGCTCAAAGAAACAAGCCATCAGGCGTGATGTCGTCGCGGTCGCGAGCGGCCACGGTATTGCTCCGGCTCTTCGTCGATATAGCGAACGCCCGTGTGTGTGCGCCGATCGAGGCCTGTGTGGCCCGCGCTGCACGTCGCGCATCCTGCGGTTGCCGTATCCGCGGTCAACCGCCAATGAGACCACGCAGCTGGTATCTACCCGCGGAGGGAAGGTTCTGGATAGCGCGTGCCCGGCTTCTTCCTCGTTTGCGGCGGCCCACTACGTTCGCGCGAATGCCGCTGGTTCAGGGGTGCAGGCGGTGTGGTCATGGGAACCGGTGACGGCGCTTGTGGCGCTACTCACAGCGTTGTTGACCACGTTGGTGCGGGCAACGCTGACGGTCACGGCTGTAGTAGGTGTTGTTTTGATCTTGTGTTGGTCGGCACAGTACTGCTCGCTTTCCGCCTGGTGCCTTTGACAATCGGCCAACGCGGGGCTTCGTTGCGTCGACCTCAAGAGTCGTCGGGCTAAGGCAATCCCAAGACGAGGTGCTATATGTCGAAGCCTTCGCTCGGGTGCCATCTCGATTCGTGTCCTGCGGCCACAAGGTAGAGCGGGAGTCGGGCCGCGTGCCCGGCAACGGAGGACACGAAGGCCGGCTCGCCCAGCCATCGAACCGGCGTTGGGAGAACGGTTGGTAGTAGACGCTGGCGTCTACATGCTTTTGCCCTCGGTTAAGGAGATGGACTCCGGATGCGGAGACAGTCGTGGGTAAGACTGAGAACGTGAAAGAGTCTGTGGCACGATGGGCTCGAGCGGCACAAGTGGGCGCGGGCGGCACAATGGTCGAATGCGCTGGTGCGGCGCAAAACGCGGCAACGGTGAAGACCCAGCCGCACAAGGGGCACTTGGCAGTGTGGCAGGCATCCGCGCACACGTTCACGACTTGCCGTCGGCTGGTTCATGCGCCCGGTGTTCGGGGCCTCCCTGCTGCTGGGTGGGGGTTGCACGCACCATGACCAAGCGATCGAGGGAGGACGTGAAAGAGTCATTGCACGCAACTGCGTCACTTCCTTATGCTGAGGCAGCAGAGTTGATGAACAGGATCTGTCTCGGCCTCCTGCATGGGGCGCTGATCTTCCGTAGTGGAGGACGCCGGTTCGCGTATCATCTTGGCGGGGCGATCGAACTGAAGATTTGCGCCGAGGAGAACGGAGGCAAAGGCACGATGGACATCGAACTGCGCTGGTCCGTTCCGCTGAACATCACAACGCCTGCAGACGGGATTGAAGATGTTGCGATGGTGCAAACCGCGGCTGAGACAGAACGACCTGAATGATGCCACGCGAAGCTCATCCGGTCTCCAAATGCAAAACTCGTTGGCGCCCGAGCCCCCCGAGGAGACTGCAAGTGGCACGAGTCTGAAATAACTGACACGATTAGGTGGCGCATGCCATGCTGCATTCATGCCTGACCTTGAGCAAACGGTCTTAGCCTACACACACCGCAACAAGACGCCAGTTGAGCCTTTCCTCTGGACCTACAACAACCCGGAGTCGAATGTGTATCACGCATCAATGACTCGGTCCACTAGGCGCCAGTTTCAACCGATTGGGCATCACGTCGCTCTAAAAGGGGAAGAGTCCGGCGGTTCATCAATGATAAACGATCGACGATATTTGTCACATCTCGGCGCTGTCTAGCGGATCACGAAACCCGCGGAGCAAAGGGTGTGGAAATTCAAGTGGCGTACCCTTTCCGAGAGCATCCACCACATCGGAAACCTCCCTGGCCGGGGAGGGGAAAGGAGTACGCCGGTGTCAGGATACCAGCCGCAGCGGGGGGTGGACAAGGAGGAAATTCAGTCGACCCTGGACGTCCTGGCGCGTGAGGGTGCGCAGCGCATGCTGATCAACGCGTTGGAACAGGAAGTGGAGGAGTATCTCGGGCGGGCGCGCTATGAGCACGGGGCCGGGCGCCGACGCGGTTATGGCAATGGCGCGGGAAAGCCGCGCAAGATCGCGGTGGGCTGCGGCACGCTCGAGGTCCGGGCCCCGCGCGTGTGTGTGATACCGAGGAGCCCTTCCACTCCCAGGTGCTGCCCCGCTACCAGCGGACCAGCGACGTCATCCACGCCTTGGTGCCCGAGCTGTACCTCCAGGGCCTGGCGACCGAGGACTTCGAGCCCGCCCTCCGGGCGCTGCTGGGCGAGGCCGCTCCGCTCAGTCCCACTTCGATCGTGCGCCTCAAGGCGCACTGGCAGGCGGAGTACGAAGCCTGGGCGTGGCGTCCCCTTGAGGCGCGCTGCGCGTACTGCTGGGCGGATGGGCTCTATTTGAAGGCCGGGCCCGCCGATGAGAAGACCGCCATCCTCATCGTCATCGGCGTCACCGAAGACGGCCAGAAAGAGCTGCTGGCGATGGTCGAAGACTACCGAGAGTCTCGCGAGAGCTGGCGCGATGTCTTGCGAGAGCCGCGCCGCCGCGGGCTGAAAATAGTACGAGACTTCAATGGCGACGGCGGGCTGGGCTTGTGGGGCGCGGTGCGGGAGGTCTATTCTGAGGCGCGGCACCAGCTCTGCTGGTGCCGCAAGATGCTGAACGTGCTGGACAATCTGCCGCAACGGCTCCAGCCGGAGGCGAAGCCGCTCCTCCGGGACATCTACGCGGCGTCGACGCGGACCGAGGCGACTGAACGGAATCAACGTTTCGCGCGGCAGTTCGAGTGGGACTACCCGCGAGCGGTGGCGTCCCTCGTCGAGCATCAACACGAGCTGCTCACCTACTACGACTTCCCGCGGGAGCACTGGAAGAATTTGCGCACGTCCAATCCGATCGAGTGGGTCTTCGATCCAGTGCGCCTGCGGACCCGGACGACGCGGCAGATGCGGAAAGCGCAAACGGGACTCTATCTGGACTTCCAATTCGTGCGCCGGGCAGAACGTCGGTGGCGGCGCATCGATGCGCCCCACCTGGTCGCCAAGGTGCTCGATGGTGTTCAGTTCACGAACGGTGTTGAGGTGACCAAGACATTAAAACGAGGGGTCGCCGCTTGAAGCAATTTCCACACCCTTTGACATTAGCTCAACCCGCGACGTCCGGTGCGCGACAGATTCGCGCGGGTGCCCCTATATGCGCCAGCCCCCAGGTTCGGTAGTGGTTGACGAACATTGTCGTGGGAGGCACGGGAACATGTACCAGCGTGGACAGTGGTTCTGTGTTCCAATGACGCGGCACAGAGAAGGTCGGTGGATCTGGGAGATCGTTCAAACGACTGGTCGGTGAACAGGCAGGCGGGGAACTCGCGCGCGGGGAATCGCTGAAAACGCGGATCGATGCGCTCGATGCGGCCGTCCGGGCGGTCGAAAACGTCATGACGGACGCGGAACCACACACCCAGTGAGAGGTTCCGCGTCTGGTTCTTGTCGCACTGTGCGAGCGAACGCGGCACGGCATCCCGGCGGCTCCGTGCCCGGCGCTAGGATGGTTTGACACTCAAGGGTCAGGGTAGACATGTATTGCACGTAAGGCTTCGCAACGTGCCGGCTTGAGGCGGATGGTCTTGAGTTGTTTCGTCCAGATCGTCGAGTCTTTCGGTTCCAGAACCGAGTGAAGAGGGACCATAAGCGTGGCCAAGGGTGCGGAACTGCAAGGAGCAAGCGTCCCCCTGCCAGGTGCCGGTGCCCGGGAGCACGAGATCGCCCGAGAACCAAATCGCCTGTTCAAGATGCTGCGAGTCGTAGGGCCCGGATTAGTCACTGGGGCGTCGGACGACGATCCGTCAGGGGTGGGTACCTATGCCGTCGCCGGCGCATCTCTGGGCTATTCGACGCTCTGGACGATCCTATTCACCCTTCCGTTGATGGCGGCAACCCAGTTTATTTCGGCCAAAGTGGGCATGGTGACCGGAAAAGGGCTTACCGGCGTATTGCGGGAGCATTACCCTCGTGTGGTGCTCTATCCTGCGATCCTCGGCCTGGTGGTCGCCAACACAATCAACGCCGGCGCGGATATCGGGGCGATCGGGGCGGCAATCAATTTGCTGGTTCCGATTCCGATCGTAGCTCTCGTTCTGCCAATCTCGTTGCTCATTGTCGCTCTGCAAGTGTGGGGATCGTACCGTTTGATAGCCAGCATCTTCAAATGGATCACGCTAGCTCTTTTTGCCTACGTTGGCGCCTCGCTGTTTGCCAAACCGCACCTGCCAGACGTGCTCCGAGGAACGTTCATCCCCATGCTTAGATTCGACAGGACGTTTCTCTCGGTGCTCGTGGCCTTGTTGGGAACGACGATCTCGCCGTACATGTGGTTCTGGCAGGCAAGTCAGGAAGTCGAAGAACTGATCTCAATCGGCCAACGGCGGCTGTGGCAGCGGAGGGGTGCGACGGATTGCGAGCTGACCTATGCCGCATGGGATATCAACATCGGCATGTTTCTCTCGAATCTCATCGCCTATTCCATTATCCTGACCACCGCCGCGACGTTGTACACACACGGCAAAACGGATATCAAGTCGGCCGCCGACGCCGCGGCAGCCCTTCGTCCGTTCGTCGGAAACGCGGCACGGACTCTGTTTGCGCTCGGGTTAATCGGCGCCGGATTTCTGGCTGTGCCAATCTTGACGGGATCGGCGGCGTATGCAGTAGCTGAAGCTTATGGCTGGCGGCACGGCTTGGACCGGAAGCCGTACCGCGCCAGAGAGTTTTACGCGGTCATAGTGGGTTCGACGCTCGTCGGCATGCTCATCAACTATGTGGGAATCAACACTATCGACGCGCTCTTCTGGACCGCGATCATCAACGGTTTTCTTACCCCGCCGCTGCTCGTGCTGCTGATGCTAATCTCCAACAACCCAGAGGTGATGGGCAAGCGGGTAAACGGGATGGCCCTAAATGTCGTGGGATGGTCGACAACGGTTGTGATGACTGCGGCAGTCGTGGCGTTGGCGGCCACGTGGGGTAGATAGCAGGTATCGGTGCTCGGCAGGGCGGGGTGGTGCGAGTATGGGTGTCCTCGTTGAGTGTAAGCCCTCCAGGTGAAACAACGCGAACGGGTGTCTTAGAGAAGAACAGGCCCTTTCTTTCGTGGCGGGTGCTACGCCGTCACCGTGATGCTGCGCGACCTCGAACGTTTCTAGCTCTAGAACTGCAGGACATCCGTGACACATGGGGTAGGAACGCTACGCCTACCAGGGAGGTGGACCATGCGTCCGGATGAACGGGCCATCGGGCACCGGCTTGGATAGTTTCGGCAGGTGGAAGAGGTCACAGGCAATGTCGCCAAAATCTGCCGATACTTCGGATCAGCCGACAGACCTATCATCGCCCCTACCAGAGCGCCGGCGAGAGCGGTCTTCGGAACGGGTCCCCCCGGCCCCATCACTCCCCAGAGCGACGCCAGCCGATGTCGTCGAGAAGATTCTCTATCTGCGACGCTACTACCATTCATTTTGGTCCGCGTCGGATCTCGATGTACCTGAAGCGCTACCACGCGTTCAACCGTAGCCCCGCGGGTATCTGGCGCATTCTGCGGCGTGCCGGGGTCAGCCGCTTGGCCTCAAACATGCGCTATCGGAACCGCGAGACACGGTTCCAGCGGTACGAGAAACCATTGCCTAGCCACCAGTCACAGGTCGACGTGAAATTCCTCGCCCCCGTGGCGGGACGTGCCCGATGGTACTACCAGTACACGGTCATTGATGGCTGCACGCGGCTGCGCGTGTTGAAGATCTTCAATGCGAACACCCAGCAGAGTGCAATCGCCTTTATCGATTATGTCCTCAGTGAGCTTCCCTTTCGTGTCGAGTGCCTTCAGACGGACAACGGGCCTGAGTTTGGGCCCCAGTTCCACTGGCACATTCTCGACAAGGGGATTCAGCATCGATACATCCGACCGCGACGCCCATACTCGAACGGGAAGACAAGCATTCCCATCGAATCGACGATGAGGAGTTCTATCGCCAGCTCCAGGGCGTCGTGATCTCATCGGTCGCAGAGTTCAATGCCCGGCTCGAAGAGTGGGAGCGCTTCCATAACTGCGAACCTCCTCACGGATCCCTTCAGGGACAAACGCCCTACGAACGGCTCCGCGAGAAGTTGCAGTCCGTGTGTCACGAATGACTGGTCAAACTACAACTAACGAGGCTTCGCCTCAGACCACCGAGGCATGTGGTCAAAGGAATCATTGAATGAGGCCTTGCCCGGGTGTTGCGTTGCCAAACACTGAGGCCCCTGTGGCGGGAGCGGTGGGTCTGTGGCGAGAACCACAGCCCGTGGAACTGGAACCGCCCGAAGCGGTTAGTGGCCATAAGGCCGACGTCCCGCACGCCAGGAGCCTCCCTATGAGTATAGCATTGACCGTGTCGACGATTCTGAAGGATCACGTCACGCTGGAGACCGAGGGGATCGCTCGGATCTACCTCAATGCCTACGCCCCGCAGCTCCAGAACGAAGGCGGCGTGGTCGGCTTCTTCCGACGGCATCGCGGCGCGCTGGTGGTGTCCTCGGCGCTCATGGCCCCGATCAGCGCCGCATTCGTACGCGCCATTGAGCAGTTTGTCGCAGACGAGCACCCCCGCTGGTCACGTTCCGGAAAGGGGAGCGCAAAGACGATAGCGCCGCGCGGTACCGCGCGCGCTTTACGGGATCGAGCGGGGAGCTGTTCGTCGGCAAGGCGCAGGAAAAGCTCATGACCTGTCGCACGCAAAAGCGCCGGAACCCCGAGACGGGCAAGTCGTATCCGTGGATCTACCGCACGACCGCCCTGGTCAATCACTACTACTTCTACTTGATCGACGATGACTTCGGGCCGTTGTTCATCAAGTTTGCCGGCTACTTTCCCTACCAGGCCAAGGTGTGTCTCAATGGGCACGAGTACGTGAAGCGGCAATTGACCAAAGCCGGGATCGCGTTCCAGGCGTTGGATAACGGCGTGCTCTCCTGTGCCGAGCCGAAGCGCCTGCAGGCGATCTGTGCCGCGCTCACCCCCCAGAAGATCGACCGGGTCGTGCGAAAGTAGCTGCGGCGACTGTCCCACCCCTTTACGGCGCGGGACCGGGCGGCGGGCTATCGGTACGACCTGTCGGTTTTTGCAGGTGGAGTGCGCCCTCACACAGGGCCGGAACCGGCCGCAGACGGGGCGGCTCCTTTTCGAGACGGTCATTCGTGAGAATCTGGATCTCGGCCGAGCCCGATCGGATCCAGCTGCTCTTCCAGCACCGGATCACCAAACGGACGCCGGGGCGGTTTCGCACCCGCATCGTAACCGACGGCGTGATCCCCTCGGTGCGCGTGGAGTACAAAGACTGCCGGATCAAACAATACCTGAAAGAAGGCCGTGCCCTGCGGACGGAGACCACGATCAACAACGCCTACGACTTCGCGATCGGCAGGCGACCCGGCGCAAAAACCGATCCCGTTTCGCAAATTCTTTGCCAGATCTATACAGGCGCTTGAGCCGGTCGACCTCTCTCCGCAGAGCGCTTCCCGCCAAGTCGGAGAGGGTCAGCCTATTTGGCGGTCCCGAGAGAGCAACAGCGACGTCCCGGATCTCCTCGAGTAGCTCCTCGGAGATACGCAAGGTGAAACGAGTCTTACGGCCCTTGCGGTATTCGGATGGGACGAGCCGTTGCTTTCCCTCGCCCAGAGGGTTATTCGACGCGCGCTCTTCGCGATTTTCGACCTCAGGTTCGCCGCCTACGCCACTACAGTGTGTCACCTTTCAGAAGGACATCCCCGTGGCATTAGACACGTGCTGCAGCCTATTAAAAGCCACTTGACAAACAAAACGCGCTTTATATACTAGCTGTTGAAAACCGCTCACGGGGGTGTGGCGATGGACCGTGCACACCGTCGAAAAGGGCTCGAGTGTCGCAGTGAAGAGATCCGGGGCGCGACGACTATCCACGTCTCGGGGGAACTGGATATCAGTGCTCGCGACATCCTTGGACAAACGCTCGAAGTCGCGCTCGATTTGGGAAAGCCGATCTGTTTGGTGCTCAAAGATGTGACCTACATCGATAGTGGCGGGATCGGGCTCTTTTTTCGATACCTGAGAAAAGCATCCATGCGGGGGGTGTATTTGGCCGTCGCGAACCCCTCCCACATCGCGCGCCTCGTCATGGAGATCGCCGCGCTCGATCTGCATCTTACCGTCTTCCCCGACGTTGAGACATTCCTGCAACGCATCGACGGTCCTATCGGACACGCGCACCTCGAAAAACCCGCGGGTGGGCACTCGGAAGTCGGCTAGCCTGGCTCTATTCTGGTCTACCGGGAGCGAATCCGATGCGTCATTCCGCGTCTCTCCCACATGACACGACGCGCACGACACTGGACCGGTGTCGCCGTGACACCCGAACACTTCGCCTGAACTGCGCTTTGATTTCGATTTTCGCCACAATCGGTTTGACCCTGGTGGGCAACTTCTTCCACGTCCCACGGTCAGGGTTGCTCCTCATTTATCTTTCGCTCATCTCAGTGCTGGCGTACGTGGGAGGCCATCTCGTGGGCTTAGTCACAGCGTCGCTGTCCATCCTGTTGGTTTCGTTCCTTATCGTGCCACCGCCACGTTCATTGGCATTGACGGACATGTCAGTGTTGACGCACGCTGTGTTCGTCCTCGGTGCGCTCTTCGCGGCCCTCAGTTTGGGGTACAAGCGCGATGCTGATGCAAGGCGTCGCCAGAACGAACGTACCTTTCTCCATCTCGCCGCGATCGTGGAATCGTCGGACGATGCGATCTTTAGCAAGACGCTCGACGCCATCATTCTCTCATGGAATACGGGAGCGGAGCGACTCTACGGTTATGCACCTCACGAGATACTCGGTCGACCCGTATCGGTGCTCGTTCCGCCAGAGCAGCCCAACGAGATTCCGGCGCTTATGGCGCGGCTTAAACGCGGGGAACGCATTGAGGGGTACGAGACCGTCCGCGTGAAGAAGAACGGATCCCGGGTTGACGTCTCGCTCACCATTTCCCCGGTCAAGGATGCGTTGGGACGCATTATCGGCGCCTCCACGATCGCCCGGGACATCTCCCACACCAAGCAGATCGAGAAGCAATTGCATGCGCAGGCCGACCTGCTGAACATCACGTACGACGCAATCTTCACCTGGGAGGTCGAAGGTACCATCCTGTACTGGAACCGGGGTGCGGAGGACCTCTACGGGTTCGCACCCGAAGAGGCCGTTGGTCGAGTATCTCATGAGCTGCTGCGGACGGAGTACCCCGACGGTACATCCGCGTACATCCAAGCTCTCAGCAAAACCGGCCGCTGGGAAGGTGAACTTCACCAAGTGACGAGGCATGGCCGCAAAGTTATCGTCGACAGCCGCGCCATCTTGACCGAACGTGATGGGCGACGGTTCGTGCTGGAGACGAACCGGGACATTACCGAGCGCAAGCAAGCGGAGGCTAGGCGGCGACGACTGCAGGAGCACGACCGGTTGCTTCACGCAGTCGCCGCCGCCATTAGTGGGCAGACCGAGCTGCAACAGATGCTGATCGCCGTGCTCGACCACCTCCGTCCCGTCGTGCGTCTAACCGGCGGCTCGATCATCCTACGTGAGGGCGATGATCTGGTTCTGCGGGCAGCGGCGGGGTCATTTTCAGCACAGGCGTTGGGGCAGCGCGTACCCCGCGGCCCCAGTCGGGTGTGGCAAGTTGTTGATCGTGGGGAACCATTTCTGAGCGCCGATCTCCTCGCTGAGGGCCTTACACCGACAACGCCCTTGCGGTCCTACCTCGCCGTGCCGCTCCTGGGGGCCGGGTTGCCCTTCGGGATCCTGGAAATCAATTCGACAGAACCGCATGCGTTCGCGACTGTTGACATGGATCTGATGAGACACGTCGCGTCGATTCTGAGCGGATCCATCGAACTCGCCTTGCGGTACGCTGCGGAGGAGCAAGCCAAAGCCGAGGCTGAAGAGGCGCGGCGGGCTGAGCGGGTGGCCCGCGAGGCCGCTGAGCGGGCAGCAGATCGCATCGAGCGATTGCAGGCGATCACCGCCGCCCTGTCCGAAGCGACTACGCTGGAGCAGGTCGCCGACGTGATCGTGGTCAACGCGCTCCAAGCGCTCGGTGGGGATGCCGCCAGCTTATCGCTGCTTGAGCCGGACGAATCCACGTTGGAACTGGTCCGCGCGGTCGGGTACCCTTCCGAGATCGTGCAACGCTGGCGCCGTTTCCCGCTCGATCGGGTTCCTGGTATCGCCGCGGCGATGCGGACCGGACTGGTTGTTTGGGACGGGACCGAGGACGATTTAGCGACCCGCTACGCCGATCACGAGACACAACCGGTTGCGTTGCGTGGCGGTGGCCGGGCGGTGATTCCCTTGATCTCGCAGAGACGTGCGGTCGGCGCGCTCTATCTGAACTTTCGCGAGCCCCGGCGGTTTGGATCCGACGATCTTGAGTTCATGCTCACGCTCGGGCGGCAGTGCGCGCAGGCAATCGAGCGGGCCCGGCTATTTGCCCGCGAACATCGGGTCGCGGATACACTTCAACGGGCGCTGCTGCCGGCCGCGCTGCCACAGTTTCCAGGCATTGCCGTGCACGCCACGCACCGGTCCGGAGGGGCGCGCGAGGCCGACATCGGGGGCGACTGGTACGATGCGTTCCAGCTACCTAACGGGCACATCGGCCTCTCGATCGGGGATGTAACGGGACGGGGTCTGCGGGCTGCCGTTATCATGGGGCAGTTGCGCCAGTCAATCCGCACCGCCGCGCTGGAGCACGCGAACCCCGCGACGGTGCTTCAGCGGGTGGCCGAAGTGCTCACCATGACCGAGGGCGACGAGGCAATGGCCACCGCGTTATTTGCGGTGATAGATCCGGCGACATCCACGCTTGCCTATGCGACGGCGGGACACCCGGCCCCGATCCTTGTCGGCCGTGATCTATCGGCCAAGCTCCCTGCGTGCGGGGGGGGGCCCTTGGGATACTTGGGAATGGAGTTGCCGCCGTTTCAAACGCTCCAGCTTCCTCCGGGGAGTCTGCTGGTTCTTTACACCGACGGGCTCACCGAGAACGACCGCGACCCGATCGCTGGCGAAGCGGCGTTGGTCGCTGCGGCTGGGCAAGAGTTGGCCGAACCGTCGGAGAATCACGCCGAGGCCATCGTGAGACGCTTGCTCTCGGGCGTCCCCCTACGGGACGATGTCGCCGTCATTACGGTGGCTGTGCGCGCCACGCCGCTGGACCGGTTTGAGATGGCACTCGAGGCCGCTCCTCGCAGCGCCGTGCTGATCCGTCAGGCGCTCCGGCGGTTGATGGCAGACGCCGGATTCGATCACGACCGCGCAGCCGCGATCACAGTTGCGGTTGGAGAAGCCGTCAACAACGTGATCGAGCACGCCTACGGCACCACAACGGGCCTGGTGCACATTGCCGCGCGACGAGACGGATCGATGCTTCGCATCGACGTGGCAGACGACGGGAGGTGGCGACCGGGTCGGCCCGCGGATGGGAGCGGTTACGGGCTTGGTGTGATGAAGGCGTTGGTAGACACTGTCGAAGTCGAAACGACACTCGCGGGGACGACGGTGCGCCTTTGGAGTGCCGTTGCCGATCGTCGACACGTCGTAGATGTGGAACCACGCACCGTGCGGCGGCTGGGAGAATAAGGACACGTCAAAAAACGCGGCGCCGCCCCGATGCCGTGGCCAGCGACGGTTCGGAGGTAATCGGAGTGAGCACCACCGCCGGTCACATTGCCAGCGTCAGTGACAGACTTGCGAACGAGCGAACGCTTCTGCCGTTGGTGCCCGGCGAGTTTACTCCCCGGCCGACTGGCGCATCTGCTGGAAGATCGTCTTGTACTGTCCCGGTACGAAGACACAGATCTCAGAAACACGACCAGCAAACGGCCCGGACGCATCCAGCACAAATGCTACTCTTGATCCATCGTAGACTAGCATATTAGGGCCCGTCTTCCATACCATACGCGCTGCGCGTTGCGATCCAATCGAGACGCGCCACCCGCGCCAGGCTCCACCGTGTCCTCCGCTGCCTCCGCATGGCTCCATGCTAGCATAGCGCGTACGCATTGCGATTCTGTGGCACTGCCTGTAGACTGAGCACCCATCCAGACCGGGGAGGTGGCAGCTATGGGGGAACGATCGGGAACCGCGGCTCCGACGGCACTTCCCGAACGTCTTGACCTACTTGCGGCACCGGATCACTAATGCTGGTCTCGAAACAGTGAACGCCACGATTCAGTGGGTCAAGAAGACCGCCTGGGGCTTCAGGAACGTCGAGCACTTCAAGACGGCCATCTACTTCCATTGCGCAGGGTTGGATCTCGACCCATATCTGTAAGTGCTGCGCCGATCAACCCCCAGTTTCCATTGGTGCCTGAGGGTCAGAGTGCGGTTTTCCAGCGCTTGCGGCCATAGTCACCTCCCGGCCGCCATAGAGTGGGCTGTAGACCTGGTCCTTGAAGCCGACGTACCCGTTGGGCCGTTGTCTCACCTCACCTTGATCAATTGCGGAAGCGCTACTAGTACTAGTGTGCCCGGCAGTGCTGTTCTCTCGCAGGTGAAAGACCCGCCGGTCCAGCTGGATGCGGACCGTAGCCGAAAAGGGTAGGTGTCCGTCGCGAGGCGGAATCTGAAGGACCTGAGGCAAACCACCAGGCCGCAGCCGAGGCTGTCGAAGCCAGGCGAACCGGTCGACGCGAACCCCTGGAGGCCCGACTCTGCTAGTACTGGAGGAAGGGGCATCCAGAGAAGACCAGGGGGGATCAGTCGTGGGTACGGGCAGCATGGTGGGACAGAGAGCAGCATGACCCGGGGAGGCCTGAGCGTGTCTTGTCGCGAGTAGGGTTCGGTCCTGCGCGGACAGGTAGGGACGGTATAATGTCAACACCGGTTGAAATCTCCGCGTAGTGCCGGTTGAAAATTCCCCAGCCCGTCAGGTGTTCGATATCACCTCCTGTCCGCCCGGCCGGTGCGCGATGATCGCATCGGTGGGCTGGGCTCGGTGCCTTGGGCCGCTAGCAGCAGGCCAGCCTTCTTCCGTTCCTTGAGCCGGTAGCTCTCTCCGCGGATATTGACCGTCGTCGAATGGTGGAGCAGACGGTCCAAGATGGCGGTGGCGATGATCGGGTTGCCGAAAATCGAGCCCCATTCGCCATAGCTTTTGTTGCTGGTGAGCATGATGCTGCCCCGTTCATAGCGGGCGCTGACGAGCTGAAAGAATACGGTCGCCCCCAGATCGTCGAGCGGCAGATAGCCCATCTCATCGATCACGAGGACTTTGGGGGCGAGGTAGATGCGCAGGCGCCGGTCGAGGCGGCCCTCCCGCGCCGCCCGCCCCAAGTCGCTGACGAGTTCGTGGGCGGTGAGGAAGTACGCGCCGAAGCCGGCGTGGATGGCCTCCGTGGCGAGCGCGACGCTGAGATGCGTCTTCCCGACCCCGGGCGGTCCGAGGAAGATCACATTGCTCGCGTCATGCACGAACCGGAGCGTCTGGAGCTCCCGGATCTGGCGCTCGTCGATGCTGGGCTGGAAGCTGAAATCAAACTGGTCGAGGGTCTTGGTGTACGGGAGATGCGCGAGGCGCATCCGGGTGCGGAGGTAGCGGGCCCGCCGGGCCTCGACCTCGCGCTCGAGGAGATCCGCCAACACATCCGCGTAGGGCCGGCTCTCTTTGGCGGCGCGCTCGAGGTGGCCTTCGACCACCGCGGCCATCTCGGCCAAGGCTAGGGTCTCGAGCGCGGTGTGGACGCGCGTCAGGACGGTCATGGCCGCTCGCCTCCGGCCACCGTGTCATAGACGGCGAGCGGGCGCACTTCCACCGTCGGCGCGCTCAACTGGATGTGCACCATCGTGCGCGACGGCCGCCCGACCGGCCCGAGCGGGATCCCGTGGTGGTGGGCGGTCTGTGTGAGCACCTGGTACCGCGCCGGAGAGAGCGCATGGAGCGCCAGCCGCTCGCCCTGCTGCACAATCTCCAGCTGGCCATCGCGCGCTCGGAGCTCGACGTCGCGGCCGGCCGCCGCCCAGGGCACCGAGTAGCGATTGGTCTGGTAAGTGACGTACGCATCCCGTGCCACACGCCGGACACACTGCGGGAGATACGGATATGGGAGCCGGCCGGCCACCGCTTGCAGGTGCGGCACCTCGGCCTGCCACGCGTCCCAGACGACTTGGTGGGTCGTCCCGTGCACGCGCCGATTGGCGATCTCCCAGGCCCACGCGCGCAGCTGCGTGCGCAGATCCTCCGGCGATGCGGCGTCGAGGCCTGGAAGGCCGCTGCGCCGGACATAGCGGATGCTGGATTCCACTTTGCCCTTGGTTTGAGCCCGATAGGGCCGGCAGAGCCGCGGCCGGAAGCCCCAGTACTGGGCGAAGTCCAGAAACACCGGATGCCAGCGGACCTCGCCCCGCTCATCGGTCCCCAGCCAGACCGTCTTGACGCGATCGTAGAGAATCTCTGCGGGCACCCCGCCTAATTGATGGAACGCCTCCTCGTGCAGCCGCAGGAAGGTCCCCAGCTGCTGATCGAGCGCCACGTCGACCATCATCGCCCGCGAGTAGCCCAAGGTGAAGACAAATCCCCAAAGCTTCTGCCTGGCGGTCTCTTGCTCGAGCGTGCCGAGATGCCCCCAGTCGACTTGGGCTTGCTGGCCGGGCGGCGTCTCAAAGCGCCGCACCGCCACCGCCCAGGCGGCCTGACGCTGCGGCCGCAGATAGTCCGTGAGAATCGTGTAGCCGCCGGCATATCCTCGTGCTCGCAGCTCACGCAGCAGCACCCGCGCATTCCAAACGCCGGCCTGCAGCCGCTCCGCCATGAACGGCTTGTACGGCTCCAACTTGCTCGGCCGCGGCGTCCGCGGGCCGTAGCGCGGGCGCTCTGGATGCAGCAGGTATTTGCGAATCGTCTTGCGATCAAAGCCTGTCAGCCGGTGGATCTCCGAGATCGAAAGGCCTTGGCGATGAAAGGTCCGAACATCATCCACGTCCCCACCTCGCAGCAGTCGGGCCACCTCCTCCTCGCAGGGATTTGGTGACCCAGATTCAGTCGGGGTGGGGAATTTTACTCCGGCTCTTTGAGGAGTCTAGCACCGGTCGTGACA
>DATGJN010000036.1 GCA_035295165.1 bacterium | reverse complement strand
TCCAGTTCCTGACCGTCATGGCGACCAAGATGCCGTTCATCGGCCGAGGCTGACCGACCCTCCGGCGCCGGCTCCGCGAACACGAGCGGTCGCGACCCCGAGCGTCCGAGATCGACGCAGGGTCGTCGTGGCGCTACGGCTTCGTCGCCCGGAGGAGCGCCACGTGCTCGTCGACCGTGTCTTTGCCGGTGATCGCGCGGACGACGACCTCGTCCACCGCCCCGTACCACGTTGACAGCGCAGACGGGAGGGCATCCGCGCTCTGAACCGCGATCGCCGTCTGCTCCGGCGTCACTCCCATGCGCGCGAAGTGGGCCGCGTACGCCGGATACGCCGCGTAGTTGCGCGCCTCCACCATGAGTCTCTCGCGGGCGGCGGCCCCCAGCGCGACGCGCACGTACGCAAAGAGCGCCGGCGGTTGTCGATTCGCGGCAGCCGCGCCGGCGCGCACCCATTCGGCCGATCGACGCGCGTGCTCGGGCGTCAGCCAGTTGAGAAGCACCCCGTCGGCGACCTCTCCGGCGAGGCGGCACATCTGGGGACCGAGGGCCGCGGCGATGAGCCGCGCCGCAAGCGAGGATCGCAACGTCGCGATGCCCTCGCGCAGGCGGCTCAGCGCCCCCGGGTTCGCGCTGCCGACCCCCAGGAGGAGCCGACCGGGCGGCAACGCGTTGTCCCGCACGCCGTGTTCGATGCTGTCCGGCCCGCGCCGCTGCAGCGGGATCACGCCGACCCCAAGATCCACGCGCGTGGTCTCCCGGGCGGCGACTCCGAGCGACGCGAGTCCGTCCGTCGGCCCCGGATGGTTAACCCAGAAGGAATCGTACCCGAGCCCTTCGGCCTCTCGTGCGGTCTCGCGGATGATCTCGGGCGCCACGCCCGCAAACACTGCAAACCCGCGTCGCATCGCGACCTCCTCTCGAAACACCCTTGCCTTGGTTCGCTGAACTCTTCTGCGAAGCTCGGGGCCGCGTCCTTCGGGCCGGCACCGCGACTTTTCGGGCAGGAGCGCCTCGGGGTTATCGGGAAGCGGGAGCGTGCAGCCGGGTCCACGCACGTATCCTCCGGGAGGGAATGTTAGTGACAGCACCAGGCCCAACACGACGGCGCGCGCCGATCGCAGCCTCGGTCGCCACCACCGCCCTCGCGATGCTCGCGCTCGGCGTGCTCGGCGCGGCCCCGACGGGCGCGGCGGCGCCGTCGACACCGGCCAAGTGCGCGCTCACACCCTCGGACGCCGGCGACCCGGCCTACAGGCCGAACGCCCCTGTGCGGTCGTCGGTCGGCAGTGGGTTCATGTTGACCGGGATCGTCCGCTGCGGGATCGACTGCGCGCCGATCCCGCGCGCCCGCGTGGAGTTCTGGTTGCGCGGACCCGACGGTCAGTACGACGACGCACACCGTGGGACCGTCATCGCGGACGCCGGAGGGCGGTACCGCATCCAGAGCAACTTCCCCGGCGGCACCGAGTTCCGGCCCCACATTCACCTGCGCATCGAAGTCGCGGGGTTTCGCCCGCTCGTCACCGTGTGTTTCCCTCAGGGCGGGAGCCAGGCGGGCGCGATGGACCTCGTCCTCGAACCGGAGCTGTGACGGTCCGGTGCCCTCGCGAGGACTGCAGCGCCGGCCCGTGCCCATCAGCGACGCCGCCGAACACCGGCGCGTAGGCTCGGGAGCGGTCGAGCGCCACACGCGATGAACATCCTGATTCTTGGCGGGACGCGGTTCGTCGGCCGGCATCTCGCCGAGGCGGCCCTGGTGCGCGGTCACCGCGTGTCGTTGTTCAATCGCGGGACGTCCGACCCCCATCCCGCCATCGACGCAGAAAGTCTGCGAGGCGACCGGGACGGCAACCTGGCCGCCCTGCGCGGCCGCAGCTGGGACGCGGTGATCGACACGTCGGGGTATGTGCCCCGCGTCGTTCGCGCGTCCGCCGACCTGCTCGCGCCGCGCGTCGGACACTATACGTTCATCTCGACGGTCAGCGTCTACGGCCCCGTCACGCCAGGGTCGCTCGTCGACGAGCGGGCGCCGCTCCAAACCGTCGACGACGACACGCGCGAGGACTACCTGGATCCGGAGGTTTACGGGGGGCTGAAGCGCCTCTGCGAACGCGCCGTGGAGGCTCGCATGCCGGACCGCGTGCTCATCCCGCGGCTCAGCCTCGTGGTCGGGCCGCTCGATCCGACCGATCGCTTTACGTACTGGCCGACCCGCGTCGCGCGTGGAGGCGCCGTGCTGGCGTTTGACCGGCCGGATCGCCCGATCGTCCCATTCATCGATGCGCGCGACGCCGCACGGTGGATCGTCGCCGGCCTGGAGGCCGGCCGGACCGGTGTGTTCAACGTCGGCGGCAAAACGGGCGTCACGATCGGCGAGGTGCTCGAGACGTGCCGGATCGTCGGCGGCGCGCCCGACGCGTCGTGGGTGTGGGTGAACGAGGCGTTCCTGGCTCAACACGGCGTCGGGCCGTGGCTGGAACTGCCACTGTGGGTGCCGCGCGAACGCGACTCTCTTGCTGGGCTGGATTCGAGCAAGGCCGTCGGCGCCGGTCTCGAGCGCCGACCGCTGGCCGAGACCGTTCGCGATCTCCTGACGTGGGACCGCAGCCGCCCTGCGTCCGTGACACGCCGGGCCGGATTGGCCGCCGACCGGGAAGCTGCGCTCCTGGAGCAATGGCGGCTGCCACGGAACGACCCACGCTGACGGACGGTCGCGCGCGGCCCGAGGGTGGGCCCACCGCCTGTTTCAGACCGGCTCCAGCGGTCGGTGCGGCGGCGGCGGTAGCTCGATGCGGATCGGGTCGCCGGGCCGTACCTCGCCGCCCGCGAGAACCACGCCCATGACGCCGGCCTTGCGAATCAGGTTGCCGCGCGCGTCGCGTCCCAGCGTCGCCGCCATGAGCCCCGGGTGGATGCGATTCAGCTGGGTGCAGGGGTTGCGGAGGCCCGTCACTTCGACCACGGCCGTGTCACCAAGACGCAGCCGCGTGCCGGTCGGCAGCCCAAGCAGATCGACACCTCGCGTCGTGACGTTTTCACCCATCTGACCGGCCGCCACGGCAAACCCGGCGGCTCGCAGCGCGTCATGCAACTCGGCCTGGATCAGGTGCACCTGGCGCAGATTCGGCTGGCTCGGGTCGCGCGCCACGCGCGAGCGATGCTGGACCGTCTCACCCAGATGCGCGTCGTCCTCGACGCCCAGGCCGGCCAGCAGCCGGATGCTCGCCTGATTCGGCTTGGTCAGGGTGTGCCTCCCGCTGCGGCTCACCGCCACCACCAGCCCGCCCGGCGCACCCCCTCCCGCCTCCGATCCGCTCGGGACGGTGCCATCCATGGCCGCCGGGCCGTCTCGCCGCCGCTCGCTCCCACCGAGAGAGGAAACCATCACACGTAGGACGCAGGCGCGCGCGTGGGCGTTCGCCGCAGCCGGCCACGAGATCGCGCCTCGCGCACTGCCGTCGCGCCGAGCGTCATCCGTGTCTCACCCCGCTACACCCCTCGCCTGGTCTGCGAGAATTTCGCGCGCCGCGTTGAAGCCAGGAGCACCCATCACGCCGCCCCCGGGATGGGCTCCCGCGCCGCACAGGTACAGCCCGCGCACCGGAGTTCGGTACCGCGCCCACCCGGGCACCGGCCGCATGAAGAACAGACGGTCGAGCGTCATGTCTCCGTGGAAGATGTCGCCCCCCGTGAGGCCGAACACGCGCTCGAGATCCAGCGGGCTCAGCACCTGCCGGTGCGCAATGAGATTCTTGATGTTCGGAGCGTATGCGGCGAGCGTATCAATCACGCGGTCGGCGTAGGTCTCCTTGCACGCGTCCCACGAGCCGCCTCGCAACCCGTATGGGGCGTACTGGACGAAGATCGACATGACGTGCTTGCCCTCCGGGGCGAGCGAGGGGTCGTACGTCGTGGGGATCGTGACCTCCAAGAACGGCGCGGCGGACGGCTCACCCCGGTTCGCATCCTCCCACGCGCGGTCGATGTAGTCCATGGTGGGACCGATATGCGTGGTGCCTCGATGCTGGGGGCCGGTCGAGGCACCGGGTGCCGCGGTGAAGTCGGGCAGGCCTTCGAGCGCGAGGTTGATCTTCATCGCGACGCCATCCATCCTGATGGCCTCGACGTCGCGGCGGAACTCAGCCTCCAGCAGCTCGGGAGGGAGCAGTGAGAGCAGCGTGCGCTTGGGGTCCGCGTTCGACGCCACCAGCCGTCCGCAGACCTCCTCGCCGGTGCTGAGCGCCACCCCGTACGCCCGGCCGTTTTGCACCAGGACGTGCGCGACCTCGGCGTTCGTGCGGATCGTCGCGCCGTGTGACCGGGCCGACGCGGCCAGCGCGTCGCTGAGCGCCCCCATGCCGCCGCGCACAAATCCCCACAGTCCGCGCTTCCCGGCAGCCTGCCCCATGCAGTGATGGAAGAGCACGTACGCGGTCCCCGGTGTGGACGGTCCCCCGCGGGCACCGATGACCCCGTCGGTGCACAGGGACGCCTTCAGCTCCGGCGAGTCGAACCACGCATCCAAGAAATCACGCGCGCTCTGCGTGAGGATCCGGATGCCCTGGGTGAGCGTCTGGGGCGGCAGCCGCATCGTCTGCCAGGCCAGGCGTCCGAGTTGCCAGACGTCGGCGACACGGCGGGACTGCAGATCCGGGGGCGTCGTCAGCAGCCAAGGCTCGACGAACTCCGCCAGACGGGCCAGGAACGCCTCGTAGTCGGCGTAGCGGGCCGCGTCGCGGCGCGAGAACCGTGCGATCTCGTCGGCCGTCTTGCGCTCGTTGCGCCAGACAAACAGGGCGCGTCCGTCCGGAAACGGACTGAAGAAGGCCGGGTCCTTCGGCAGGACCTCATATCCGAATCGCGCGAGGTGGAGATCATCGATGATCCGCGGGTGCATCAGGCCGCACAGGTACGCCGCGGTGGACACCCGGTAGCCGGGCCACACGTCCTCCGTTACGCAGGCGCCGCCGACGACGTGACGGCGTTCCAGAACGAGGACGCGGAGACCGGCGCGGGCGAGGTAGGCGGCCGTGACCAGGCCGTTGTGGCCGCCTCCCACGATGAGGGCATCATAGGACGTCATGAACACACATCTTCCGCACCGGGTCGGGGACCCCTTGCGTCGCACGTACCGGCCGCCACGCTCGGCGACTCAGGGGAGCGCGGCGAGCGCGTCCTCGAGCAGGCGGAGGAACGCGGGGCGGTCGAGCCGCACCCCGACCCGCGCATTGGGGGCCTCGCCGCGGGGCGCGGCGTCGGACTGCGCCGCGGGGTTGAACTCCACGAGGTGGCGAGTGTCGCACACGGTCATCCCGCGCGTGTGTTCACCGCGCAACTCGACGACGACGTGCATCGGCATCCACGAGATGAGCGGAGGGTCCAGCAGGATCGCCACCGCGCACGGGTCGTGGAGCGGACCGGTGGCATTGCCGGAGCGCGCCTGCCGCGACAGGTAGAAGCGTAGCAACGCCGCCACCGCGCGGGCGGTGCGCGTGCCGAGCGTCTCGATCCGCGCGACGCCGTCGAGATCGATACCGGCCTGGCGGGTCAGGTTGAGGCCGCACATCCAGAGGGGGACGCCGCTGCGGAAGACGATGTCCGCCGCCTCAGGATCGAACCAGGTGTTGAACTCCGCGCCCACCGTCATGTTGCCCACGGTCACGGAGCCGCCCATCAGCGTGATTCCGTCGATCCGGCCTGCGATGTCGGGAGCCGTGCGCAGGGCGACGGCGAGATTGGTCAGCGGCCCGGTGGCGATGATCGTGACGCCCTCGCGTGCCCGCACCGTGTCGATCAGGAACGGGACGCCTCTTCGGCGATCGGCCTGCCGCCGGACCGGCGGGAACTCGTAGCCGTCGAGCCCGCTCTTGCCGTGAATGGCGTCTCCGAACACCGGCGTCTGCACGAGCGGCGCCGCGCACCCTCGTGCCACGGGGACGTCCAGCCCCGCGAGCTCGACGATGCGCAACGCGTTGAGCGTGGTCCGATCGACGTCCACGTTGCCGGCGACGGTGGTGATGCCGAGGATCTCGAAGTGGCGCGCCGCCACCAGAATGGCGAGCGCGTCGTCGTGCCCCGGATCGCAGTCCAGGATCACCGGCCGTCGACCGGACCGCACCGATCCCGCCTCCCCGACGGCGCCGTCCGCACCGGGCGCCGTCGGTACGGGATTCCCGCCGGGCTTCCCGATCCCTGTCCCCCCGAGCTGCTACGGCCAGACGATGACGATCGGTCCGCTCGGCGCGGCGCCCGCGCCTCCCGGTCCGGCCGGAGCGCCACCCTCCGGCTCGAGGGTCACCTCGACGGCGGCGGGAGGCGTCGCCAACGCCGCGCCTTCGGCGATCAGCCGACCCTCACCCTGGGCGTCCAGGTGGAGCACGCCGAGCGAGGTCCACGCGCCGTCGTGCCGCACCCACGCCCGGTACTGTCTCCCCGCCGGCGCGGGCGCCAAGTGCGACACGGTCAGCACGGCCATCGACACGCCCGGGCGGCTCCGGTACTGCCCGTGCGCCGCCACAGGCGCGCTGGGCGTCGCCCTGAGCCGGAGCGCCTCCGTTTCGCTCGTGGTCACGAGCGCCAGCGCCCGTTCGTCCCGCTCCCGCGCCACCTGTTCCGAGCGATACCCGACTCCGGCCGCCCCGAGCAGGATCGCGATCGCCACTCCGGCCGTGAGCGGAGCGAGCTTGCCCCGAAGCTTCTGCAACCCGGTGCGAATCCGTGTCTTGGCCGTGCCGAGCGGGAGGCGCAGCTCCTCGGCGATCTGTTCGTGCGTACGGTCCTCGAAGAACGCGAGCTCGATGGCTTCGCGCTGGGCGGACGGCAGCTCCGCGAACGCGGAACGGACGGCCGAGCGGACGGATTCGCGCCAGGCCACTTCATCCGGCCCGGGCGCTTGGTCCGCCAGGCTCGCCAAGTGCAGGCCGTCCGGGTCGTCCGCGACCTGCGGCCTCCGGCCCCGGTGGCGAAGCTCGTTCAGGATGCGGTAGTGGGTGATCTGCAACATCCACGGCCGGAACGCGCCGCGCAGCGGATCGAAGGTGGACGCCTTGCGCCAGACGGTCAGAAAGACGTCCTGCACGACCTCCTCCGCGGCAGCTCGGTCGAGCGTGTGATTGGCGAGGTTGAACACCAGCCGCGCGTATCGGCTGTAGAGCGGCCCGAGCGCCTCCTGCCTGCCCGCCGCGAGGTCGCGCATCAGCCGCTCATCGGTCTGGTCCTGTCTCGGTGATCCCGTCCGGAATGCTGTCATCGCTGGTCCATACCGCCCCGCCGTCGTGGCCTCGTGGAGACGCGGCGCGGACCGGCGACCGTGTGGTCCGCCGACCCGGAGCCCCGTACCGCGGACAACGCGCGGCCACCGGACCCTGCGTGCCTCTCCAGAGGCTGATACACCGGTAGACGGAGGTTGGATTGCGTCGCCGTGAACCCGCGCGGGGCGCCGTCGCGCTCCAGACAGACGTGCGGCCCGCCCGTCCCGGGCAGGCCGCACGTCACTCCATGGGATCGATCGAGCGGTAACGTCCAGCGGCGGCGCCTCCGCGACACGGAGGCGCCGCGGGCGGACAGATCAGTGACCGCAGCTACACGCGCCGCCGCAGCCGCAGCCACCCGACGGCGGCGCCGGAGTCTCCCCGCGGCCCCCTCCGACCATCACGAGAACCGGCGTAAACACGCGCTTCGTCTTCGCCGCGCCGCAACTGGGGCACGCGGGCACGCCACGGGACTCGTACTCAGCCACCGTGGCCGTCATCTCGAACTCCCGCCCGCAGGACTTGCACTGGAACACGTATGTCATGGTCTCACCACCGTCCTCGTATCCGTCCGCCCGCAGAGCCAAAGTCCGCTCGGCGCGGCACGTTCGCAATGCTCAGTTCGCGCGAGCGCCCACCGGTTCCTCCACGGAATCACAGCCGCTGCTTCATGACATACAACCGGGCGTCGGCCTCCCCGATCAGGGTCTCGGGGTCGTCCCCGTCATCGGGCCACGCGGCGATCCCCCAACTGAAGCCGAGCGGGATCCGGCCGCCGGTCTCGTCGGGGACGCTGATCGCCGCAGCCCCCAACCGGTCCAGCACGCGCTCGGCCTGCGTGTGTGTCGTGTTCGGGAGCAACAGCATGAACTCGTCGCCGCCGAACCGGGCGACGAGATCGGTCGCGCGGATCTGTTTCGACAGATGGAGCGCCACCGTCACGAGCGTGCGGTCGCCGGCCGCATGTCCCATCGTGTCGTTCACGCGCTTGAACCCGTTCAGATCCAGGATGGCCACGACCAGGCTCCCGCCGGTGCGGCGCACTCGCTTGATCTCCAGCGTCAGACGATCGAGGAACAAGCGCCGGTTGGCAAGCCCGGTCAGCGCGTCCGTCGCCGCGAGCGCCTTCAATTGCTCGTGCAGGTTCGCGACTTCGATCGCTCCCGCGAGGTACCGGGCCACCACCGTAAGCAGGTTGAGGTCGGCGTCGGTGAAGGCGTCGGGCTCTCGGCGATGCGCGCTCAGCACGCCGATCGTGCGAGCGCGCACGGTCAACGGTGTGTAGATGCCGGACCGGACGATCGGCCCATGGTGGAACGTCCGCGCCTCCCCGTGCACGTCCGCGACACGGCGGGGGGCGCCCGACGCGTAGACCTCGCCGTACACGCCCTTGTCAGAGGGAACGACGAACCCGAGGTAGATCCGTTGAAGCCCCGACGCCGCGCGGATGACGAACTGATGCGACGCGTCGTCGCCGAGCAGCGCGATCGCGCAAGAGTCAAAACCGGTGTCCTCCCGCAGCACCCGCAGGACGTGCTCCAGCAGGTCCGGCAGGCTGAGCACCATCGTGAACTCGGATGCGAGCCGCGCAAGGAACGCCAACGCTTTGTCTGGCCCGGTTGGTGATGCACGTCGGGGCGCTCGCTTGGATCGAACGGGAGGGTTTCCCACGCCGGCCATTCCTCCGCGCGACAGGTCTGCGGTAAACGGAGGGTACGCAGGACCGCCACCGCGCGGACGCCCTCGGGCGCACCACCGGCGCGCCCACAAGCATGCGAATCCAGCCTCTCCCCCGCGACGCTGGGGTTCGGTGCGCGGAAAGGGACTCCTGCTCTCCACGTGCGCGTCGGCGCGACGTCGCCGCGATGGAATCTCCATGCAAGATCGACGCGCGATCGACGCACCGCAACGGACACCCGGCAGGATCTGCCTCCCCCCCCTCGAACAGCCGGGTAGCCTCGCGCGGCCGATCTCACCTGGCCCCGGCCTCGGGTACGGTGAGCGACCGCGCCCACATCACGGGAGCGTACGATGACGCTGACCCCGCAGGCTCTCGCAGCGGCTCTTCCCGACCTCGACGGATCGGTCCCGGCGCCGGGCCTTCGCGCGCAGGCCGAGATCTGGCGTGATCCGGACGGCATCCCCCATCTCACCGCGGCCTCAGTCGAGGATGTGTTCTTCGCGCAGGGGTTCGTGCACGCCCAGGACCGGCTGTGGCACATGGAGTTCGACCGCCGCCGCGCCCATGGCCGCTGGGCGGAGTACGCAGGCGCCGCGTTCGTTCCTCAGGACCTCTTCTTTCGCCGCCTTCGCCTCGGCGCCTCGGCCCGCAGCGACTACGACGCCCTCAACGCGGAAAGCCGGGCGGTGCTGGACGCCTACGCCGCCGGCGTCAACGCGTTCGTGGCGACGACGCGCGTGCTGCCGATCGAGTTCGCACTGCTGGAGACGCGCCCGGAGCCGTGGACCCCGTGGGACAGCCTGGCCGTCTTCAAGGTGCGCCACGCGGACATGGGCTCGTGGCAGTCTAAGCTCTGGCGCGCCCGGCTCCTCGGTTATCTCGGGCCGGACATGACCGCGTGGCTGTGTCCCGGCGGACAACGGAACCCAACGCTGATCGTGCCGCCCGGCGCCACCTATCGCGGACCGACGCCCGACGGTCTCGACGCATTCACGGGAGCCGCCGCGGCGCTTGCGGACATCGAGCTCGGCGGGGGCAGCAACAACTGGGCGCTGTCGGGACGGCGGACGGCGTCCGGGAAGCCGCTCGTCGCCGGTGACCCGCACCGGGCGCTCGAGGTGCCGAACGTCTACTATCAAAATCATCTCGCCTGCCCGGAGTTCGACGCCGTCGGGTTTTCGTTCCCGGGGGTGGCCGGCCTGCCGCACTTCGGCCACAACCGGTTCGTGGCGTGGTGCGTGACGCACGCGATGGGCGACTACCAGGACCTCTTCATCGAACGGTTTCATCCCGACGACGCGAGGCGGTATTGGTTCCGAGGGGAGTGGCGGCAGGCGGAGATCGTGCGGGAGACGATTCGCGTGCGAGGCGCCTCGCCGGTCACCGTGGACGTCACGATCACGCACCACGGGCCGGTTGCCGCCGGCGATCCGGCGCGCGGGCACGCGATCGCGTTCTGTTACAGCGCCACGAACGGGCCGAATCGAACGTTCGAGGCGTGCGTGCCGATGCTGCGCGCGGTCTCGGCCGACGCCCTCGAGGACGCGATGCGGCCGTGGGTCGAGCCCGCCAACAACTTCGTCTTCGCGGACGTGTACGGCACGATCGGGTATCGCACGCGCGGCCAGATCCCGATCCGCGCGGCCGCAAACGCCTGGCTCCCGGTACCCGGCTGGGACGGCGCGCACGAGTGGCGCGGGACGATCCCGTTCGAGGAGATGCCCGCCTACCGGAACCCCGACACGGGCTGGATCGCCACTGCGAACGGACGCATCACGGGGCCGGAGTACCCGCACTACCTCGGGCTCGATTTCGCCGCGGACTTTCGAACGCGGCGGGTGATCGAGCGTCTCGGCCCGCTCGAGCGGGCCACCGCGGACGACATGGCGGCGATCCACGCCGACCGCGCGTCGATCCCCGCAGGTGAGCTGCGAGACCTGCTGGGCGCGGTCACCCCGAACGGCCCCGCGGCGCGGGAGGCGCTCGAGCGGCTGCGCGCCTGGGACGGGGCGATGGTGCCCGACGCGGTCGCGCCCACGATCTACGTTGCGCTTCGGGAGCGGCTGATGCGCGATCTGCTGAGCCCGGTTCTCGGACCGCTGGCCCTGGACGCCTTCGCCGCGACGCCCGGCGGCGGCGTCGCGCACATGGCGCGGCTCAGGGCGCGCCTCACCGAATGGATCCGCGAGGACGACCGCACGCTGCTTCCGGCCGACCGCGACTGGCCGGCCGCGATCGGCCGCGCGCTCGACGGTGCGGCGGCCGATCTCCGCGCGGCGCTCGGCGGGGACGTCGAGTCGTGGCGCTGGGACCGAGTCCACGTCACCCAACCGCGCCATCCGCTCACGACCGTGTTCCCGCAACACGCGGCCCTGTTGAATCCGCCCTCGGTCGGGGCCGGCGGCGACGGAGACACCGTGCAGGCCGCCGCGTTCGTCCCCGGCGCGGGATACGGGGTCACGACCACGTCGGTCGCCCGCTACGTCTTCGATCTGGGGGACTGGAACAGGAGTGCGTGGATCGTCCCCCTGGGCGCCTCAGGCCATCCCGGGAGCCCACACTACGCGGACCAAGCGAGGGATTGGGCGCAGATCCGCCTCCGCCCGATGCGCTACGACTGGGACCGTATCCGTACGGACGCCGCGCATCATCAGCGGCTCATCCCGACGCGCTCGTAACCGCGCGACGCACCGCCGCTCAGCGCCCCGTCCACTGGGGCGTGCGCTTCTCGAGAAACGCCGCGACGCCCTCTTGAAAATCGGCGCTGTCGTAGCAGGTCTTGACCAGGTCGTGGCCCGGATCGTCGGCCAGCAATCGATGGACGACTCGCCGCACCGCCTCCTTGCTGACGCGTAGGGTCAGCGGCGGCGCGAGGGCGATCGCCTCGGCGATCTCGCGCACGCGGTCGCCGAGGGCCTCCGTCGGCACCACCTCGTTCACCAATCCCCACGAAAGCGCTTCCGCGGCGTCCACGTGGCGGCCGGTGTAGATCATCTCCTTCACCCGCGCCGGTCCCAGCAGGGCGGTCAGCCGGCCGTAGTTTTTCATCGACAGGCAGTTCCCCAACCGGATGATCGGGATGCCGAACCGGGCGTTCTCGGCCACGATCCGCAGATCGCACGCGACCGAGACCGTCATTCCGCCCCCGACCGCAAAGCCGCGCACCGCGGCGATCGTGGGCTTGGTCACGCCCTCCAACCGCCCGATCACGTGGTCGATGCGTTCCTCGTAGTCGATCCCGGCCTGGGGGTTACCGCGGAACGCCGGAAACTGGGCGATGTCCGTGCCGGAAATGAACGCCCGATCTCCGCGTCCCGAGATCACGAGCACGTTGATCCGCCCGTCCCGGTCCACCTCGTCGCACACCTCGACCAGCCGTTGGTACATCGCCCAGGTCATCGCGTTTCGCTGCTCCGGGCGATTCACGGTGAGGTAGGCCACCCCGTGCGTCACCTCAAACAGCATCTCGGGTTGGTCCACGGCGGACACACCTCCTGGGGCGTCGCGGGAGATCCGCGGCGTGAGAACGTCTGGAACCGGATCAGGCGCCGGGGGTCGAACGAGGGGGGGTCTCGCCTCCGCTCGGAGCATCCGGACGCGGCTGCGGGGGGCGCACGTCGGCCCCGGACGACTCCGGCGCGGGGCTCGGGCCGGTCACGACCTGGCGGAGCAACTCGCCTGCGATGTCACCGATCGTCACCCGGCCTTCGTCGCCCTGCGCGGTAATGAACTCTTTGACCCGCGCGCGCTCGCGCTCCCGGGCGAGGCGCTTGAGACTCAGGATCATGCGCCGCTCCTCAGGACGAATCTCGGTCACGAGGGCCTCGACCGACTGCCCCGCCTGCACGATGTCGTCGACCTTCTGCACGCGCTTCTCCGCGAGCTCCGAGATGGGAAGAAACGCGTCCACGTCGCCAAGGCGCACGAACGCACCCGACGCCACCAGCCGAACGACCTTCCCGGAAACGACCTGTCCCGTCCGGTACGCATCGCCGAGATGCTGCCATGGGTCTGGCAGAATGTGTTTCAGACCGAGCGAGATCCGTCCGGCCTCGCGGTCCACGCGAAGCACCGCGACGGTGATGTGCTGCCCGCGACGAACGACCTCGGACGGATGCTTGATGTAGGTCCAGGACATCTCGCTGATCGGCAGCAAGCCGTCCACGCCGCCGAGATCCACGAACGCGCCGAAATCGGTCAGGCGTTTCACCACGCCCTCCCGCACCTGCCCTTCTTCCAGCGACGCGAGCACCTCGGTCCGCGTCTTGGCACGCGTCTCCACCATGGCGTTCTTGTGCGACAGGATCACGCGGCCCTTGGGACGATCGACCTCGATGATCTTAAGCGGGATGCTCTGGCCGACCAGCGCCTCGAACTGCCGCCCCTTCGCCTGCGACAAATCCACGTGGCTGCCCGGCACGAACCCGCGCATCCCGAGATCGACGACGAGGCCGCCCTTGACCTTGTCGACGACCATGGCGTGGAGCACGGTGCCGGCCTGGAACGCCTGTTGGATCCGATCCCAGGCACGCGCCAAGTCGGCGCGCTTCTTGCTGAGGAGGATGCTGCCCTCGTCACCTTCGACCTTCATCACGTAGACGTCGATGCGGTCGCCGACCGCGATCCCCTCCACCGTGTCGCCCTGCGCCGACAGCTCCTTCGGGGGAATAAACCCCTCGGACTTGGCCCCGACGTCCACCAGGACCCCTTCGCTGTCCACCCGGACAACGGTCCCCTGCACGATCTGGCGCTCCGCCAAGGTGGGTATCTGCGCGAGATCGATCTCCTCCGACTGCGGCCCGGCGGGCCTCTCCTCGGACATCGGACCGTCACCGTCCTCGTTCGACACTCACACCCGCGCCGCGACACTCCGGCGGGGTGTGCAGACGTTCAGCAGCGTAACAGATGTTCCTTCGCCGGTGGAATAGGCTCTCCTGCCCTGCACGTGTCCGGTCGCCGCGATCACCGACCCGCGTGAGTCTCCGATGGACTCGGCGCCAGCAGGCGGGCGATCTCCACCGGGATGCGCCGCGCGCGGCCGGTTCGATCCACCGTCGCATGCACGGTGTACCCGTCGGCCATGAGCTCCGCGTCCGCCTTGCGCACGACCTCATACGCAAACGCGAGCGTCGCCGCCCGGACCTCGCGCACACGCGCCCGCACCACGAGCACCTCGTCGTATCGCGCGGGACGGCGGTACCGGCAGTGCGCCTCGACGACGACCAACAACCACCCCGCCGCCTCGATCTCCGCGTACGATCGTCCGCGCTCGCGAATCAACTCCGTTCGCGCCGCCTCGAACCAGACGAGATAGCTCGAGTGGTGCGCCACCCCCATCTGATCGGTCTCGGCGTAGCGAACACGAATCTCGAGGCCGGCTGCGTGCATCGAACCCTCCTGTGAACGCGCGAGAAGGTTCGACGCCAAAACGTCGGAGGTCCTCCCCGTTCATTACGGGTGTGCGCGCCGGGAGGTTCCGTCAGAACCCGCGGCCGCGCAGCCGAGGGTCGAGCAGGTCGCGCAGGCCGTCGCCGACGAGGTTGAAGCCGACGACGGTGATCAGAATCGCGAGCCCCGGGAACGTCGCGATCCACGGCGCGGTGAGCATGTACGAGCGCCCGGTCGCGAGCATCGAGCCCCACTCCGGCGTCGGCGGGCTCGCGCCCAGCCCCAGAAACGACAGGCCGGCCGTCTCGACGATCGTAAACCCCACCGTCAGCGTCGCCATGACGATGATCGGCGACAGAACGTTGGGCAGGACGTGCCGCGCGAGGATCCGTAGCGCGCCCGCGCCGACCGCGCCCGCCGCCTCGACGAACTCCTGCTCCCGGATCGCCAGCACCGCGCCCCGCACGACCCGCGCGAACTGCGGCGTGTACACGATGCCGATCGCGATCATCGCGTTGGTCAGGCTCGGCCCGAGGATCGCGACAACGATCATCGCGAGCAGCAGGTACGGAAACGCGAGCATCACGTCCACGAGCCGCATCACCGCCGCGTCCACGCGTCCGCCGAAGTATCCGGCGACGATGCCCAAGACGACCCCGAGCAGCATCGCGATGCCGTCGGCGATCACCCCAACCACCAGGGCGATCCTGGCTCCGTACACGCAACGGGAGAAGATGTCCCGGCCGAATTCGTCCGTCCCGAACAGATGGGTCGCCTGCGGTGCCTTGAGCTGGTCGGCGAACGCCTGATCGATCGGATTGTACGGCGCGATCTGGTGCGCGAACGCCGCCGACCCGACGACGACGACGAGCACCATGACCCCCACGAGCAGGTTCGGGCTCCGCAGGAGCCGTTGCCACGATAGGGCGGCGAGACGGCGTTGACGCCGAGGCAGCGCGACGTCGACCGTCGTCATGCGTAGCGGATCCGCGGGTCGAGGTACGCGTACAGGATGTCCACCAAGAGGTTCGCCAGCACGAAGATGGCGGCGGCGATGAGCACGACCCCCTGCACCACCGGGTAGTCGCGCGCCAGCACGCTCGTGATCGCCAAACGCCCTAGTCCCGGCAGCGCAAAAATCGTCTCGGTCAGGACGGCGCCACTCAGCAGCAGGCCGAGCTGGAGGCCGATCAAGGTGACGACCGGCAGCAGCGCGTTCCGCAGCGCGTGGCGACTGACCACCCATCGCTCCCCCACGCCTTTGGCGCGCGCCGTCCGCACGTAGTCGAGGTTGAGCACCTCGAGCATCGTCGATCGCGACATCCGGGCGATCGTGGCCATCGACGTTGCCCCCAGCGCGACCGCCGGCAGCACGAGGTGCGCGGCGCTGCTCCTGACCAGCGTCCAGTTGCCGGTGAGCAGCCCGTCCACGAGCGGCATGCCGGTGATCCGGTGCCACGTCATGCCCTCGTCCAGCAAGCTCCCGAGGGGCAGCCACCCCAGCACGCCCCCAAAGACGAGCAACAGGAGGATGCCGGTCCAGAAGATCGGCATCGACACGCCGATTAGCACTCCGACCATCGCGCCGGTATCCAACGCGGACCGCGGGTGCCGCGCGGCGAACACGCCGATCCCCAGCCCAAACACGACGGCGAACAGGAGCGCCGCCAGGCTCAGCTGGATCGTCACGGGCAGCGCCTGACCGATCTCCCAGATCGCCGGCTGGCGTGTCCGGAGCGACGCCCCGAAGTCTCCGTGGACCGCGCCGACGAGAAAGCGCGCATATTGGACGTACACGGGCTGGTCCAAGCCGAGTTGGTGGCGAAGTCGCGTGAGATCGGCCGCCGTTCCCTTGTCGCCAAGCAGCAGCTCCGCGACGTCGCCCGGGATCAGGTGCATCCCGAAGAACACGAGCACGCTCACGCCCAGCAAGACTGGGATGAGCTGCACGAGCCGACGCGCCACGTATTTCAGCATCGCGGCCTCACCGACGCCGCGCCCGCAGCCTCGCGAGGGGCCCGCCGGGTCGCCGGTCGGGCCCCTCCGATCCGCAAGGCCAGCGCGTTACTGCAGCGAGACGAGCTCCATGTGGAAGAACATCTGGAGCGGGTTCAGCAGGAAGCCTTTGACGTTCGCCCGCGTCGCCCGCACTTGGTTCGTGTAGTTGATGAAGATCCACGGCGCGTCGTCGTGGAGGAGCTTGTTGGCCTGCGTGTAGATCTGAGCCCGTTGGGCCTGGTTGGACACCCGCCGGCCCTGCACGATCAGTTTGTCGAACGCCGGATCGTGGTGACGCGAGTTGTTGTTCGTCCGCGCCTTCCCCGCCGCCTCGTCCCACTCGAACAGGTCGCCGAGGAAGTTGTCGGGATCGCCGTTGTCGCCCGACCAGCCGCTGATCGCCATCCCGTCCCACTGAGTGTGGCGGATCTTGTCGAGGTAGGCGCCCCACTCATACTGGGTGATTTTCACGGTTACGCCGACCTTGGCGAGGTACCCTTGGACGGCCTCGCCCAACTTGGCGCCGCCGATCGGATTGTAGCCGCGCGGGTTCGCGTACACCATCATGTCCGTCGTGAACCCGTTCGGGAACCCAGCCTCGGCCAGCAGCTGCTTCGCCTTTGCCGGATCGTACGGGTACGGGGTCACCGCCTTGTTGAACCCCCACAGCACCGGCGGCATCCCCTGGCTCGCCGTCGTCGCGCCGCCGTACAGGCCCTTGTTGATCGCGTCCTTGTCCACAGCGTAGTTCATCGCCTGCCGGACCCGGACGTCCTTGAACGGCCCGACGTCGTTCGACATCGCCACACCGAGGATGGTCAGCCCGGCCGCCGTGTAGAGTTTGAGCTGAGGGTTGCCCGTCACGCGCCCGTAGTCGGACGGGGGCACATCCGCCAGCACCTGCACCTCGTTCCGCTCCAACTTCAGCATCCGCGTCGCGCTCTCGGGCACGATCTGGAAGATGATCCGATCGACCTTCGGTTTCCCGCCCCAGTAGCTCGGGTTCGCGTCCACGGTGACGTGATCGTTCCGCACCGCCTCGACGAACTTGAACGGCCCCGTCCCCACCGGGTGCTGGCTCGCGTCGCAGTTGTATTGCTTCGTGGCCGTCGGCGACACGATCCCCTGCCAGATCATCGCCAGGCTGGTGATGAACGGCGCGTTCGGCTGCGGCAGTGTGAACCGGAGCGTGTAATCGTCCACCACATCCATCTTGGCGACGTTCCCGTCCTTCACCGATCCGAACGTGAAGTCGTCGTACGTATCGACCCCCTTGCGGCCGAGCACGTAACAGGGGTTGTTCGGATTGATCGCCCGATCGATGTCTTGACCGACCGTGCGCGCGTTCATCGGCGTCCCGTCGTGGAACGTCACCCCGTGCCGCAGTTTGAACGTGTACGTCTTTCCATCTGGGGAGATCGTCCACGACTGCGCGAGCCCCGGCCCGACGTCGCTGGATCCGGGCTTGTAGTTGACGATGCTGTCGTAGATCGTCGACATCACGAACCCCGACTCGTTGTTCTCGACGGTCTGCGGGTCCAACCCTGTCTGGTCGGCGCCGATCGCGATCACAAGCGTCTTCGCCGCCTGCGCCTGGACCTGCCCGACGCTCCACAACGCAACCGGCACGAGCGCAACCGCGAGGAGCAGCGGTAGCAGCCGGCGGATGAACACCTGCGTCATGCACCACCTCCCGTTGTGCGGATCGATCCGAGCGGTCCCGGGCCTGCCGTCCGAGCCCCCATTCCGGGACCTCCTAGAGATACGCGTTGCAAGGGAGGTGGCCCTGCCTGCGCCCCGTGCGGCGCTGCAGTTCATCCGGAGCCGGCGGTGGGCGCGCACGGCGCACAAGACCGATGGGCGAGGGTGGATCGATCACGCGAAGCGGTACGCGCCGCGTCGATGTCCGGCGCGGTCCGGTCTGGAACGGGGCGGCGACGCCTCAGGCGCCGCGCCGCAGCTCCCGCGAACGCGCGGTTGCGCGCCCCACCGCCTCCCGAACCGCGTCCGGGAAGCCAAGTTCCTCGAGCGCGCGCACGCCCGCCATCGTGGTGCCGTTGGGCGATGTCACGCGGGCCCGCAGCGCGGCCGGATCCTGTCCCGTCTCGGCGAGCATCTTCCCCGCGCCGAGCACCGTCTGCGACACGAGGTCGAGCGCGGTCTCCCGGTCGAGGCCCGCGCGCATCCCCGCTTCGACCATCGCCTCCGCGAGCAGGTAGACGTACGCGGGTCCGCTGCCGGACAGCCCGGTGACGGCGTCGAAGAGCGGCTCCGGCACGACGACAACGCGGCCGACCGCCTCGAACATCGCGCGCGCTATTTCCAGGTGAGCCCCGCCGGCCCAGCGTCCGGCGCACAGGGCCGTCGCCGACGCATTCACCGCGGTCGACGTGTTTGGCATCGTCCGGACCGCCGGGACCCCGTGGAGCCGGCGCTCGATCGTCTCGAGCGGGACCCCGGCCGCCACCGATACGACGAGATGCCGCGGCTCCGCATGCGGAGCGATCTCGCCGAGCACCTCCGCCACGTCGTGGGGCTTGACGGCGAGGACCACAACATCGCCCTCGCGCATCAACCAGGCCTTGTCCCGTGTGGTCCGGACGCCCCAGTGCGCGGCGAGACGCTCGAGCCGTTCGTCGTTGCGTTTGTTGGCCACGATGCACCGGTGCGCGGCGAACGTGCCCGTCCCGAGCAGGCCGCGCAACAGCGCTTCCGCCATGTTTCCCGCTCCGATGAGTGCCACTGAGCAATCGACTGCCATGCGCCGTCCTCCTCGGAAAACAGCAACGCCCCCTTCGCCAAAGGACGAAAGGAGCGCTTCCGTGGTACCACCTTTGTTCTCCGGCCTGCGGCCGGAGCACTCTCCGCTGTCACGGGCGACCCGGCTTCCGTTTCGCGCGCGACTCGCCGCGCTTTCGGAAGCAGCTCAGGGGGTGGGTTCAGACCCGGTCGCGGCGGCCCTCGCACCGTGTTGCGGCCGCTCTCTCCATCGCGTGCCGGCGTCCTACGTCCCCCGTCGACGCCATCTCACCGGACTTGTTGTCGCGTACTATACCATTGTGTGCCGCGGCGCGTCAAGGCGGCGAATCGCGCCGTGTAGTAGTTCAGCAATAATGTCACCCCCTAACAGTTCCGTGACTATGTCACCCTGGGACTATGACCAGGGAGACGATCATGTTGAGTCAGAAGGATCAACAGCGCGTGCAGGTCCTGACACAGGTCCATCGGGGCAC